>JABSRK010000041.1 GCA_013213915.1 Planctomycetota bacterium | reverse complement strand
GCTTCTGGCAACCGCAAGGGACTGGTCCGTGGGAGAGCGCGACCTACTTGGTCTCGGTCGGCTTCTCGGTGTACCAGTCCTTGAAGTGCTCGCCCAGGATCTGCTCGATGCCTTCGTCCGCGACATCAACGGTGTCGTCCTGCGAACCGGTCACCCATGGTTTGACGAAATCGACGAGGAACACGACACGGGTCTGGTCGCTGTCGTTCCACGCGGTGTGCTCCACGTGGTCGTCGAAGCAGAGGTCCTTGCCGTCCTCCCACCCACGGGTTTCATCACCGACCTTGAGTCCGCCGCAGTTGGGCGGGACGACCAGTCCGATGTGATAGCGCAGGAAATCCGACTCGGGGCCGCAGTGGGGTCGCAGCACGGCGCCCGGCGCGAGCGCGGAGAACCCGGCGCTCTTCATGCCGGGAATCGTCGCTGCCAGCTCCGCCGTTCGCGGACACAGGTCGCAATTCGCCGTGATCCGCCGCCCCTGCACCCACAGGCCGAAGATGAACCAGAGGTCGTTGTGCATGTCCCGCTGCGGCCACAGGCGGAACATGTCTTGATCGAGGTTCAGCAGCTCTTCACGCATCTCCTCCCAATGAGGGACGAGCTGGCTTCTGAAACCGAAATCGTCGTCGAAGAACATGTGTGGTGACCGATGAAGGAGGCGAATGGCGCGGGCAGGGTCAGCTTTTCACTGGAAACACCGGCGCTGGGGCATGCTGAAGTCCAATGAACTGTACCACGGCGCAAGGGCGATAGGCCCTCGTTGGCGCGGTGTGCAACGTCATGGCGCCAATGAGCAGCGCCTATCCGCACCCCCACGGGCGAGGAAATCTCTACGAATCGGAACACGATGACGATGTGGGCGGGGCCCTCGAAGCCGTCCCCTATGATGCGCGCGCGAAGGGGAGAGCCACATGTCCAGACGCGCCGCGATCGTGATTCTGCTGGGGCTCCGTAGCGTTGCATTCGAGTACGATCGCGAGACGCCCGAATCAGGAGCCGGAGGGCCCGAAGATGAGATCGACTGGTAGCGCTTCCCGCAGGTGCCTCGTGCTCGGCGTGTTGGTCACGATGCTCGCCGGGCAGTTGTCAGCCCAGGCGAAGTCGTGGCCCATGTACCGGGCAGGCCCAGCCCGCACCGCCAGCACACAAGCCCGCCTGTCCGCAAAGATGGAGCTCAAGTGGTGCCACGCGCCGCGGCTGGCCCCCAAGCGGGCGTGGCCGCGGTTGACGCGCATGACCTTCGATCGCGCGCACCACGCGGTCGTGGCCGAAGGCCTCGTCTTCTACGGCAGGTCCGCGGACGGCATGGTCGTCGCCCTCGACCTGGAGACAGGACGCGAACGATGGAATTTCCCGACTGGTGGACCCGTGCGCTTCGCCCCGGCAATCGCCAAGGGTCGCGTCTGCGTCGGCAGTGACGACGGCTGGCTCTATTGCCTCGATGCGACGGACGGGCACGTCCTGTGGAAGAAGCGGGGACGCCCCGATCCACGCCAGGTCCTTGGCAACGGGCAGATGATCTCGCGCTGGCCCGTGCGCGGCGGCCCGGCCATCCGTGACGACGTCGTCTACTTCGCCGCCGGTATCTGGCCGTCCGATGGCATCTACATCCACGCCCTCGACCTGGAGACCGGCCGTCGCATTTGGACCAACGACGACTCCGGCGGCATCTTCATGCCCCAGCCCCACGGCGGCGCCCAGGCCGAGAGCGGGATATCCGCGCAAGGACACCTGGTCGTCAGCGACGAGTACGTGATCGTGCCCACGGGCCGCGCCGTGCCCGCCGCGTTCAGCCGCAGCGACGGCAAGTTCCTCTATTACCACCTGCAGAAGAACGGCAGCCGCGGCGGGACGGCGACCATGGCGTCGGGGAAGTTCTTCTTCAACAGCGGGATGTTCTTCGACGTCAAAAGCGGCGCCGCGCGGGGCAACAACCCCTATCTCGACATCGCCGCCCGAGGTGATGACCTGGTCACCGTCGGGAAGATCGGCGTCTCGTTGCATGAATGGAAGGCCGTAGAGAAGGAGGAGAAGGGGAAGCGCGTTCGACAATGGAGCTTCGTGACCGCGTTCTCCCTTGAGCGCCCGATCCGCGATGAGTGCGTCATCGTCGCGGGCGACCACATGGTGACCGGCTCCGCCGACGGCGTCACCCTCGTGGGCATCGGCGATCGGAAGCAATCGTGGTCCGCGAGCATCGATGGGACCGTGCTCGGGCTCGCAGCGGTTGACGGGCACGTGCTGGCCAGCACGGACACGGGAGCGATCTACTGCTTCGGCGTCGACGTCGCGCGCGCGGCTGGCGCAAAGCCCCGTCCTGTCGCGATCGAGCAGACCACTCCCGTTGCACCGGCGTTCGAGAAAGCGGCCGACGAGATCCTTAAACGCACGGGCGTGCGCGAGGGATGGTGCCTCGACATGGAGTGCGGCGACGGGTCCCTGGCCTGCGAGCTCGCTCGCAAGAGCGACCTGCGGATCGTCGCCATCACGTCCGACCCGGCGTTGGCCCGTTCCGCGCGCGCGCGCTGCATCGCCGCGGGGCTCTACGGCGACCGCATCATGGTCCACGAGAGCCCGCCCGGGGCCACGGCATACCCGCCCTACTTCGCCGACCTGATCGTCTCGGGTGCGTCCGTACTGGGCGGCGCAGACGTGGTGGATGCGGCGGCGGCGGCGCGCGTGCAGCGCCCATGTGGCGGCGTCGTCTGCGTGGGCAGATCTGGCGCACTCCGCGTGAACGTCCGGGGCGCTCTACCCGGCGCCGGCGACTGGACGCATCAGTATGCGGACGCCGGAAACTCGGCGTGCTCCGACGACACCGTGAGCACGCCACTCGTGCCCCTCTGGTTCGACGACCTGGGACAGGCGCTCACACAACGACACGGACGCGGGCCGTCTCCCCTCTACCTGAACGGCCGCGTCTTCTCCCTCGGACTCCACAGTCTGGTGGCCATCGACGCGTACAACGGACGCAAGCTCTGGGAGTTTCCCCTTCCAGGGATCCTGGAGGCCTATGACGGCGACCACCTGATGGGGACGGCGGGGACGCACTCCCCGTACTGCGTGGCGCCGCACGGCGTGTACGTGCGACGGGCAGGTACGTGCCTGCGCATCGATCCCGTGACGGGACGGGAGCTGGCCACGTTCAGGGCACCCCGCACCGCCGAGGGCAAGCCCGGGATATGGGGCTTCATCGCGTGCGAAGGCGGACGCCTGTTCGGCGGTCTCGCCAACCCGGAACACGTGGTCACGTACCGCTACCAGCACGGCGGAAACATGGCCGAACAGCTCACGGAATCATCGACGTTGTTCGCCATGAATGCAGAGAGCGGAGAGCTCTTGTGGCGTTACGACGCCGCCGACTCGATCCGTCACAACGCGATCGCCATCGGTGACGGCGCCGTCTACCTCGTGGACCGGTCGTTGGCGCTCTTCGACCGCGAACGCGCCACACCGGCGGGCGAACATCCCGCGGGCACCTTGCGAGCCCTGGGCGCCGCGTCGGGCAAGGAACTCTGGCATCGCCAGGGTGTGTTGGGAACCACGCTCTCCCTGTCGACGTCGCACGAGTCCCTGGTCGTCGCCTACCAGCCGACGCGCTTTCAACTCGCCTCCGAGGTCGGAGGGAGCCTCCTCGTCCTCGACACCAGCAACGGGCAGCAACGGTGGCAGAACGAAGCGAGCTACCAATCCCGGATCGTCATCAACGATCGCACGGTCTACGCCCAGGGAGGGGCCTGGGATCTCCTCTCGGGCGAGAAGCAGACCTTCGAGTTCAGCCGCTCCTACGGATGCGGGATCCTGGCGGGTGGCCGCAACCTGTTCGTCTACCGCAGCGCCACACTCGGGTACTTCGACCTCAACGGGAGTCGCAAGAACGAGGACTTCGGAGGCATCCGTCCCGGCTGCTGGATCAACGCCCTGCCGGCCGGCGGACTCGTCCTCGTGCCCGATGGATCCACGGGCTGCAAGTGCAGCTACCAGAACAAGACGTGGATCGCGCTGCGGCCCGACGACCGGTAGCCGCCACGATCGCCCGCGTCCGAACGCGGGCCGCGGAACTCAAAGAGGCGTGCGATCCGTACGCACAGTTGCTACGACAACACCCATGAGTCCCCGCATAAATCGCGTCGCGGCGGACGCACGACCCTCACCCACCATGGGCGCGGCCGCGGGCAAGACGTCCCACGAAGACCCCATCAGCTTAGCCGTCGGAGAGCCCTCCGATCCGCCCCCCCCCGAGGTCGCGACCGCGGCCGAACGCGCGATCGCAGAGGGACGAACACGATACGGCGCCGTCCCCGGATTGATCGCGCTGCGCGAGCGCGTCGCGGCGGATCACGCCGAACGCACAGGTGCGCCGACCTCGGCCGACAACGTGGTGGTGACGGCGGGCGGCAAGCCCGCGTTGATGGACGCCTTGCGCTGCATCCTCGAGCCCGGTGACGAGATGATCGTGCCACTGCCAGCGTGGCCCACGTTCCTGGACCAACCACGGTGGCTCAGCGCGAAGGCAGTGACGGTGCCCGCCGAGCCCGACCTCCTCCCCGACCCCGACCGCATCGCCGCGGCATGTACTGGACGGACAAAGATCATCCTGGTCAACAGTCCCGGTAACCCGAGCGGCCGGGTGTGGCCGCACGACCGCATGGCCGCCATCGTCGAGCTCGCCAAGCAACGGGACCTGTGGCTCCTCTCCGACGAGGTGTATCGCGACCTGTCTCTCGTGGGGCCCGCGCCCGAACCCGTATCCATCGATCCGGAGGTCGCGAGTCGCACCATCGTCGTCGACAGTTTTTCCAAACGGTTCTCCATGACGGGCTGGCGCGTCGGCACCGTGACCGCGCCCGCAGAGCTGGCGTCGGCGATCACCGCCCTCATGTCCTCGACCGTCACCCACGCATGCGCCGTCTCGCAGTACGCGGCCCTCGCTGCCCTCGGCCTCGACGGGACCTGGGAGGCCAGTCGCCTGGAACGCCACAGGCGCTGTCGCGACCGAGCGGTAGCGGCGCTGGACGCCCTCGACGGGGTCGCCCTGTCCGGATCCGATTCGGGGCTGTACGCCTTCCCTGACGTCTCCGGGTGGATCTCAGAGGTCGGACTCGAAGACGACCATGCCCTGTGCGCCCACCTCAAGGACACCCAGGGCCTTTTGCTCGTCCCGGGTACGCCTTTTGGCGCCAGCGGCCGGTTTCGGCTCTCCTGGAGCATCGCTGAGGACCGCCTGGACGAGGCCCTCGGCCGACTTCGCGCAGCGAAAACTTGATGCACAGCGCCTCCGCAGGGTACAAATCTCATGTCATGATGCGTAATCGGACGGACGCCTTCTTTACCGACACCGCGCGCGGCTTCCACGCCGAACGCGGAGCGGAGTGGGACCGTCCCCCCGGCGACTGAGCGTCGCCGCGACCGGACACCGAGGCCCACCCGCGTTGGCGCGGGTGGGCCTTTTTAATACGAGAAAACCGATGACCCCGAAGCTGAGGTCCATCCGGACCGAGATCGACAAGATCGACGAAGAGCTCGTGCGCCTGCTCGCAGCTCGCGTGGACGCCATCCGCGCCATCGGCGCGTGCAAGAAAGACGACAAGGACGCCGCCATCCTCGACGCACCGCGCGAACGCGCCGTCGCCGAAGCGTGGGCCAAGGAGGCGGAGGCTCGCGGTGTCTCCAGCTACTTCGTGGGGCGCGTGCTACGTGAAATCCTGAACTGGTCGCGACGCGACCAGGAGGCCGCACTCGGTCGGGCCGCCGAAGCCGCGCCAAAGCGGTTGCGCATCGCTTTCCAGGGGACGTCGGGCTCGTACAGTGAACTCACGATCCGCAAGCTCTTCCAGATCCGGTGCCCTGGCGAGGAGGTCACGCGCCTGGGCCGGCACACGTTCAAGGACGCCATGGCGGCCCTCCTCGAAGGCGACGCGGACTACGCGCTGCTGCCGGTGGAAAACACCATCGCCGGCACGATCAACGAGGTGTACTCGCTGCTCGCCGAGCACCCCGTCACCGTCGTCGATGAGGAGGCGTGGGAAGTGGAGCACGTCCTGGCGGGCCTCCCGGGGGCATCGCTTGAGCAGATCCGCACCGTACGCTCTCAGGCCGTCGCATTGCAGCAATGTCATCGCTTCCTCAATGACCTGGGCTGCGTAGCTGAGGCCGCCGCCGACACCGCCGCTGCCGCACATGAACTGAAAGCGGAAGGGGACCCGACCGTCGCCGCCCTCTGTTCCGAAGAAGCCGCTCGTGACCTCGGACTCGACGTCCTCAAGCGCGGGATCTCGGACCAGCAGGTGAACCTCACCCGGTTCATCCTCATCGGACACAAGCCCGAACCGTTCGATGACCGCCTCCCGGCGCGCACCTCGATCCTGCTCTCGGTGAACCACCGGCACGGGGCGCTCGCCCGGTGCATGCAAGAACTGGCGGATCGAGGCTGCAACCTGTCCAAGCTCGAGAGCCGACCGCTGCCGGAGGCCCCCTGGGAATACCTCTTCTACATGGACATCGAAGGCCGCGCGGATCAGGGCCCGCTGTCGGAGGCCCTGGAAGCGATGCGGCCGCTGACCAACCGCCTGCAGATCCTGGGGACCTACCCACGGCGTGTCGGCGTGGCCAACGACGCCGTGCCGGTGACCACGCCGCGCAAGGCCGAGGAGGAGATGGTGCACGCGGCGCCGCCGGCGGCCCCGGTTTGCAAGCCTAACCCCAACCTCAAGAATGTCGCGCGAAAGGATGAAACCAGGACGGTCGTTCGGGTCGGCCCTGTGGAATTCGGTTCGTCCCGGTTCGTGCTGATCGCGGGCCCCTGCGCAGTGGAATCACGGCAGCAGATCTTCGACGCCGCATCGATGGTGAAGGACCGCGGAGCCGCGATGCTGCGCGGCGGCGCGTTCAAACCCCGCACGTCCCCCTACTCCTTCCAGGGCCTGGGCCATGAAGGCGTCGAGATCATGCAGGAGGCCGGCCGCGCGTACGAGATTCCGATCGTGACCGAAGTCGTCCGCCCGGAGGACGTTGACGAGGTCGCCGCTCGCGCCGACATGCTGCAGGTCGGCGCCCGCAACATGCAGAACTTCGGCCTGCTGTCCAAGCTCGGCACCGTCCAGCGTCCCGTGCTGCTCAAGCGCGGCATGAGCGCGACCATCGAAGAGCTGCTGCTCGCCGCCGAGTACATCATGGCCGGGGGCAACCGACGGGTCGTGCTGTGCGAACGTGGCATCCGAACGTTCGAGACCTCCACGCGTAACACGCTCGACGTGAGCGCCATACCGGTCTTGAAGGATCGCACCCACCTCCCCATCATCGCGGATCCCTCGCACGCCGCGGGGCGGAAGGACCTCGTCATCCCCCTCGCACTGGCGGCGGCCGCTGCCGGCGCCGACGGCGTCATCGTCGAGTGCCACCCGCGTCCGGAGGAGGCCCTCTGCGACAAGGAGCAGGCGCTCGTCGGAGATGACCTCGACCGGTTGGTTCAGAGGCTCCGCCCGATCCTGGAATCGCAGCAGCGCCACATGAACGTCGAAGGGCCGAACGAGAGCGACGACGGCGGCCCCTGTTTCAACGGATTCTGATCGGCTCACGGAAAGGGGACCTTGGTGGGCGCCGGCCGTGGCCGCTGCCCCCGTTGCTGGGTTTTCAGCATTCGGCTTGGACGGGACGCTACGGCGCCCGTAACTTGGGGTACCTCGTCGATCGAGGTGCGAGCGGGCCGTGTACCATGGTCGTCGGCTCGGGCTTCACCCGACACATGGATATCGCGCTCCTCTCCTGCCGTGATGGGCGCGGTCCCGCGGCCAATCCGGAGACAAGCCCATGCGGGTCCTGTTTGTAGGCATCGTGGCAGCCCTGCTCACGACGACGATCCCGGCGCAGGATCTGCGTCCGCTGACGGAGGACGAGAAGATCCTCCACCTCCTCTCCCGCCTGACCTTCGGCCCCACTCCGGGGCAATTCGGCAACGTCAAGGGGATGGGCCTCGACAAGTGGATCGACCAGCAACTCCAGCCCGAGAAGCTGCCGCAGACCGAGCTCGAAAAGAAGTTCTCCAAGTACGAACTCCTCGGGACAACGCCGTTCGAGCAGGCTGAGATTTACAGGAAGATGCAGGAGGCCAAGGGCGAAGACGACCAGATGATGCAGAACCTCGGTCGTTTCCGCAGCAAGGCCCGGGACGAGATCCGTGCGTATGTCGTCGAAAACGCCATGGGCTCGTCAGCACAACTCTTCGAAGTGCTCACCGACTTCTGGCGCAATCACTTCGCGGTCGACATCACGAAGGACTCGGTCGAGTACACGGCGACGCACTACGAAATCAAGGTCATCCGCGAGATGTGCATGGGTCGGTTCCTCCCCTTCCTCCAGGCGACGGCGACCCACCCCTCGATGCTGGTGTTCCTCGACAATCACATCTCGCGACGTCCTCCCTCCAAGTCCGAGTTGAAGCAGATCGAAAACCGGTATCGCCGCCGCGGCAGCACGCGAGAACAGGCCAAGGAGCAGGCGCAGATCGCCAAGCAACGGGGCCTCAACGAAAACTACGCGCGCGAGCTCATGGAGCTCCATACCCTCGGCGTCGACAACGGCTACTCCCAGGAAGACGTCGAGATGGTCGCCCGAGCCTTCACGGGCTGGAGTACGGACTTCGGCAAGGACGGCACCGGGTTCATGTACAAGGACGGGATGCACGATCCGAGCCGCAAGTCGGTCATGGGCCGGGGCATTCCGCGCGGTCGTCGCGAGACCGGCATGATCGAGGGAAAGACCATCATCGGCCGCCTGGCGAAGCACAAGAACACCGCGAATTTCATCGCGACCAAGCTGGTGCGCTACCTCGTCAACGATGACCCGCCTCCGAAGATCGTGGCGGCGGCGGCGAGGACCTTCAAGGCGAAGAAGGGCGACATCCGCGAGGTCGTTCGCACCATCATCAAGCACCCCGAGTTCTTCGATCGCCAGCACTTCAAGGCGAAGTTCAAGAACCCGCTCGAGTTCGTGACGTCGGCCCTGCGCGCCACCGAGGCCGATGTCTCGGCGCCCAAGGTGATCGCCGACGCGGTCGCGAGCCTGGGCATGCCGATCTACGGCTGCGAGGACCCGACGGGGTGGGATGACACCGCCGAAGCGTGGCGCGATCCGGGCGTGATGGCCCTGCGCTGGCGCTTCGCCCTCAGACTCGCCCGCGGCAAGGTCCGCGGGATGAAGATCGGCGAGCGGTTCTACTACCAGCTCCCCGAGGACCCCCTGGACCTGATGGACTCCCTCATCAAGAAGGTCGTCCCCCAGGGCCTTGGGTCCAATACCTACGCCGTCCTGGAGCGCGTCACCTTCAAGCGCGTCCAAGAGGGCCTGGCCGAGACCGAGCGCGGCCGCAAGGAACTCGCAAAGACCATCGTCGGGATCCTGCTCGGCTCCCCTGAATTCCAACAGCAGTAGAGGACGCAACGATGACTGAGAACACCCGCCGGAGCTTTCTGACCAACACGGGCGCGGCCGTGCTCGGAGCCTGCGCTCTGCCTTCGACCGGAATTTTCGCGCAGCCGCGACTGGGCGGGACGAAAGCGGACAAAAAGGGCAACACGCTCGTCGTGATCTACCTCCGCGGCGGCGCAGATGCGCTGAACGTGGTGGTCCCCTACAGCAACCCGATGTACTACACCGTCCGCCCGACCATCGCGATCCAGCCGGAAGACAAGGACGGTGAGCGCGGTGTCGTGAAGCTGAACGACCACTACGGTCTCCATCCGGCCATGGCCGCTCTGAAGCCGTTCTGGGACAAGAAACAGCTCTCCGCGATCGTGAACGTGGGCTCGCCCCACCCGACGCGCAGCCACTTCGACGCCCAGGACTTCATGGAATACGCCGCCCCCGGCGATCGTTCCATGACCAACGGCTGGCTCAACCGCTACCTGGCGGCGACCCAGACCCAGGAGTACAACCCCATGCGCGCGGTGGCGATGCAGGGACTCCTCCCCCGTGCCCTGCGGGGGAAGTACCCCGTGCTCGCGGTTCCACGGATGAGCGCAAGTGAATCCGAGGGCCTCCTCGACCTCTTCGACGACGTGTACAAAAACCGCGGCGGCGTCGAGAAGGACGTCATGGAAGGCGAACTCTCCGGCGGCGCCAAGGCAGGCCGCAAGGGCGCCGTCGATGTGGGGCGCCACACCATCGAGACCCTGCGTCACTACTGGGAGATCGTCGAGGGCGAAGACGCCCCGCCCACCCAGGCCAAGTACCCCCGCGGGGGGCTCAGCAACCGCCTCAAGGCCGTCGCCAAGCTCATCAAGTCCGAATGCGGACTCGAGTGCGCGGCGGTCGACAAGGGCGGCTGGGACACCCACCAGGGCGAAGGGTCGGATGACGGTTCGATCAATCGGCTGCTGGGCGACCTCAGCGCGTCCATGGCCGCGTTCGCCAAGGACCTGGGCAAGCACCTGGAGCGCACGACGATCCTCGTCATGACCGAGTTCGGCCGCACCGTCGCGGAGAACGGCAACCGCGGCACCGATCACGGTCGCGGCGGCTGCATGCTCGCCATGGGCGGCAAGATCGACGGTGGCAAGATCATCGGCGACTACGGCACCCTCGAGCGCAAGGCGCTCCAGGACCGCCGCGATCTCCGCGTCGACATCGACTTCCGCACCGTCTTCAGCGAAGCGCTGAAGGGCACCCACGGCTTCGATACGCCGAGCGGGTTCTTCCCCATCTTCAGCGGCCGCGAGCCGCTGGGGCTCTGCAAGGCCTGATCAGATACGTCGCAAGCACCTGCTGCGCCGTCGTTTGACCCTCTTTCAAGGGGGTCTCGGCGGCGCAGCTTCGCTTGAACCCGGACCCTCCGCGCGTCAGAACCCAGGCTATGAGCTATCAGGTCGTAGTCCTCCCCGGTGACGGCACCGGCCCGGAGGTGATGCGCGAAGGCATACGTGTCCTCGAAGCTGTATCGGAGCCTCTCGGGCTGGAATTCGAGCTCGAGGAGATCCCCAGCGGTGGGCAGTACTACCTCGCCAGTGGCAGGCAGAGCGATTGGCCCGCGGGCAGCGAAGAGCGGTGCGCGGCGGCGGACCTGATCCTGCTCGGCGCGGTCGGCTGGCCCGACCCGGACGGCACTGGTCCGGTGACCATGAGCAACGGGGACATGGCCGGCTGGTCACCGGTGATCGGAAACCGCACGCGGCTGGACCTCTACGCCAACATCCGCCCGGTGAAGTTGTATCCGGGTGTGACCCACAAGATCCACGGCGAACGTCGGACCATCTGGAGTCCCGACAACGTCGATATCGTGTTTCTTCGCGAGAACACGGAAGGTCTCTACGCCGCCATGGGCGGAACGCTGCGCCCGGGCAACGTAGCTACGGCCGCGGTGGATACCCGCATCATCACGCGCCGAGGGTCCGAGAGAATCATCCGCAAGGCATTCGAGGTGTGCCGGCGACGCAAGAGCAGCGCGCCGGCCGACGGAAAGAAGCGGGTGACCTGTATCGTCAAGGACAACGTCCTCGAAGGCTGCCGGCTCTTTCGTGACGTCTTCTTCGAGATCGCCGAGGACTACCCGGAGATCGAGGCGGAGACCGCGATCGTCGATGCATTCACCCAGTGGTTGATCACCAAGCCCGAGTGGTACGACGTCGTCGTCACGACGAACATGTTCGGCGACATCGTCACGGACCTCGCATCCGTCCTTCAGGGGGGGATGGGAATGGCCGTCGGGGCCAACGTTGGCGACCACCACGGCATGTTTGAGCCGATCCATGGATCGGCCCCGAAGCACGCTGGCAAGGACAAGGTCAACCCGATCGCCATGATCCTCGCCGTCAAGGAGGGGCTCGAGTGGTTAGGCCACCGTGTGGGCGACGCCAACCTCCCCAAGGCAGCCAGCGCCATCGAGCGAGCAGTGCTCGAGATCCTCCAGCAGGGAGAGCCCCTGACCTACGACCTGGTGGGGCCGGACTGCGCCGCTAAATGCAGCGACGTCGGGCAGGCCATCGCCAACGCAGCCCGGGCACGGGTCACCCCAACGCCGAGCGCCTGAGCCTTCTGTGTCCCAAATCGGACCAGATCCTGGTCCATGAGTGCGACGCGCGCCCTGGCCCCAACCTCGCTGTTGCCAGCAAGTTCGGGAGTCCGGGCCCGGTGCCCGGGGAGGGCGGCTCGGCAATAACCGCAAGCACCAGCAGGAGATGCGTAAGAAACGAGTGGACCGCCACCGGGAAACCAGCGTACATTTCATGTGCATGCCAGCATTGCTTGGCGTGTCGGAACCGCTGAGGCGAGGCCCCCTTTTCTCGACATCCTCCCTCCCCCTTGCCAAGCCCGGCGGGACTGTCAACAATCGCGAGAGCCGCCCTCCCCCCCCCAACCCCCGGGCGCGCTCTCGCTTTTTTTGTCCTGACCGCTTGGGCCGCGGACTTCCGTCCGGTCTGCGCCCTCGAGCACCCGGCGAGTAGGCTGCGAAGCATGAAGTCCGCCGACCAGATCCTCGTCGTCATCGCTGCCGTGATCTTCGCGGGTTTCGGCGCCTGGTTCCTCATCAATCCGGTAGCCCTGGCCGGAATCGGTATCGACGTGAACGGGCCCAGCGCCCGCACCGACATCCGCGCCACCTACGGTGGGTTCGAGCTGGGCGCCGCGGTCTTTCTGTTCTGGTGCGCCACCCGCGCAGACCGGCACCGCATCGGTCTCGTCGCAGCGACCCTCTTCGCCGCCAGCTTCGGTACCGGTCGCGGAGTCGGGATCCTCCTCGAGGGGGGCGCGACCACCTTCATGTGGTCCCTCCTCGCCATCGAGGTCGGCTACACCGCCTGCGCGGTGAGGTGCCTGACGCGCGCCGCGCAGAACTGATTCAGCGGGCCCGCAGGGTCCCCGGGCTCACATCTCGAACGTCGCGATGACCGGGGCGTGGTCGCTGGGCTGCTTTCCCTTGCGCTCCTCCCGGTCCACTTCGACGCTTCTGGCGCGCCCGACGGCAGGCAAGGAAGCGAGGACATGGTCGATACGCCAGCCGTTGTTCTTCTGGAACCCGAGGCGGCGGTAGTCCCAGAAGGTGTAGACCTGCTCCTGGGTGAAGTGACGGTGAAGGTCTAAGAGCCCCGCCTCCAGGAACCCGCGCCAGAGGGCCCGCTCCTTGTCGCTGCAAAGGATCTTCTGCTCGCCCTCCTGTGGCGGCTTCCAGGTGTCCCGGTCTTCCGGCGCGATGTTGAAGTCCCCGAGACAGATCACGGGCTCGATGGACGCGCGGATCTCCGACTCCAGTAGCCCCCGCAAACGCTCCATCCAAGCGAGTTTGTAGGGGTACTTCTCGCTGTCCAAGGACTCGCCGTTGACCACGTAGACGTTCACGACGCGAAGACCGCCCACCGTGGCGACGAGGACACGTTTGTCCGCGTCCGCATCGTCCTCCGGAAGTCCCCGGCTGACCCGCGTCATAGGCAGCCCTTCGCGCGCAGCGATACACACTCCGTTGCGCCCTGGCTGCCCGAAGATCTCGACCGCGTAGCCCCGCTGCTCGAACAGGTCCCGCGGGAAATCCGCGTCCGCACAGCGGGTCTCCTGGATGCAGAGAACGTCCGGCTGTTGACGGTCGATCCACGCGCCGACGCGCTCCGCTCGGGCGCGGATCGAGTTCACATTCCAGGTCGCGACGCGCATGGGATGGGGGCAGGCTGAATCCCGCAATCCTCCCTACATCACAGCCGTGATGCCGAGGGCGGCGAGGCCCTTGTCGGCGAAGTTCGTGTGGAACATGTCACGTAGCTCGGCCGCCTGGCGGTCGTAGGCCTCCTTGTCCTCCCACGTGTTACGGGGGTTCAAGATTTCGGACGGGACATCCGGGCAGGACGTCGGCATGCGCAGCCCGAACACCGGGTGCCTTTCGGTCTCGACGCTGTCAAGGTCGCCGCGGAGCGACGCGTCGAGCAGAGCCCGCGTGTGACCGATGGAGATGCGCTTGCCGATACCGTAGGGGCCGCCGCTCCACCCCGTGTTGAGGAGAATCGCCCGCGCGTTGCACGCCTTCATCTTCTTCGCCAGAAGCTCGGCGTAGACGGATGGATGCCGCGCCATGAACGGCGCGCCAAAGCAGGCCGAGAACGCGGCCTTGGGCTCTGTGACGCCGACCTCGGTCCCGGCGAGCTTCGACGTGAACCCCGAGACAAAGTGGTACATCACCTCGTCCTGGTCGAGCAAGGACACGGGCGGCAGGACACCGAACGCGTCCGCCGTCAGCAGCACGATCGTCTTCGGAACGGGACCGCGCGCACCGTCCCGCACCATGGGGTTGCAACCGAGACCGTACGCAAATCGGGTGTTCTCGGTGATGCTGTTGTCGGTGAGGTCGAGGTCCTGGGGATCGGTCTCCTCCATCGCCTTGCCCGGCAACGGTGGGACGTTCTCGATGACGGTGCACGGCATGGACAGAGCCGCAGCGATGACGGGCTCGGCCTTCTTGTCGAGGTCGATGAGCTTGGCGTAGCAGCCGTCCTCGAAGTTCGAGATGGCGTCGTCCGTCCAGCCGATCTCGTCGTCGCCGATGAGCTCTCGGGCCGGGTCGGCGGACAGGGTGGTCTTACCCGTTCCAGAGAGCCCGAACAGGATCGCCGAGTCGCCGTCCTTGCCGACGTTCGCGGAGCAGTGCATGGGCAGGTGCCCCATGTCCGGCAGCATGTAATTGAGGACGGTGAACAGGGTCTTCTTGTTGCTGCCGCAGTAGTCGTTCGGACCGCAGATGAGCGCGATGCGGCGCTTCAGGTCGATGATGAGCGCGTTGTCGGACCCCTCCCGGCAACCATCACGCTCGGACTCGCACAGGAACGACGGGCAGTTCAGGAGCGTGAAGCGGCGGTCCTCCGAAACGCCCTCCAGGCCCTTCGGGAACATGGTGTGCACGAACAACGCGTGAACGGCGTACTCCCCTACGAACCGGAAGGGGACTGCGTACTCCGGGTCGCTGCCGGCGAATACGTCCTGAACGTAGAGGTGCCCACCCTTCTGATTCAGGTGTTCGACAACCCGGGCCAGCAACCCCTCGTACTTCTCGGCGTCGTACCTCTGGAAATCGTTCTTCCACCAGACGGAGTCCTGGTACTCCGGATACGCCGCCGCGAAGGTGTCCTTCACGCGCCGCCCGGTGGAGCCCGGGTCGGTGTAGTAGACCAGCGGCCCCTCGGAACCCAACCTCGTCCCGTAGCACTTCTGCTCGTCGCGCCCCCCCCCCTCGCGAACGCGACCACGGTCATTCTCGATCGCCTCCTGAAACAACTCGGCCTTCTCGAGATTGTGCTTATAGGAGACATTGTTGAGGCCGAGAAGCGCCTCGAGGTCGGCGGCATGGCTCATGGAGCGGAACCTCCTGGGTGAATCCACCGATGCTATGTCGCCCCGGGGCCTTTTCAACGCGCGAGGCGTGGTGTAAGCCCCTCACAGGCGCTACTTCCCAGAGGCCCCCATGGACCTGAAAGAGATCTTCGCAACCAAGAACTTCCTCAACTGGTTCCTGCTGGCGATCCCCGTCGCCGTGGTCATGGATCTCACCGCGGGGCCGGGGGTGGCGCTGTTCATCGTCTCGGCCATCGCCGTCGTGCCGCTGGCCGGGCAGATGGGTCATGCCACCGAGGCCCTGGCGGCCCGGACCTCTGCGGCCATGGGTGGCTTTCTGAACGCGTCCCTCGGCAACCTCGCCGAGCTGGTGATCGCCGCCGTCGCCTTGTTGAAGGGCCCCGGGCACGTCGCCATCGTCAAGGCATCCATCACCGGGTCGATCATCGGCAACCTCCTGCTGGTCATGGGCGCAGCGATCTTCGCCGGCTGCCTGAAGCGCAAGCACATGCGTTTCAACCGGACCATGGCCAGCACCGGATCCAGCCTGCTGTTCCTGTCGGTGATCGGATTGCTCGTCCCTTCCATGTTCGCCGCGACGCATCAGGACGCCGCCGGACGGATCGACCTGCACACGCTCTCGATGTGGGTGTCTGGCATCCTCCTCTTCGTCTACGCGTGCTCCTTGTGGTTCTCGCTCAAGACCCACAAGGAGGTCCTCGCCATCGAGGGCGGAAAGGATTGGGAGCGCCCCGGCCAGCCGGCACCCGACCTCAATCCCATGGACGACGCGGGGCACGGCCCTCACATGTCCACCAAGACGGCCCTCACCGTGCTCGGCGTCGCCACGCTCGGCGTAGTGTTCATGGCCGAGATGCTCATCGCATCGGTCGAGATCACGTCCCGTGCCTGGGGCATGTCCCAGGTCTTCGTCGGGGTCGTCATTGTCGCTGTGGTCGGCAACGCCGCGGAGCACTCGTCGGCGATCATGTGTGCGATGCGCGGGAACATGGATCTCGGGGTCAACATTCCCATCGAATCGTCCAAACAGATCGCGCTGTTCGCGGCCCCGTTTCTCGTCTTCTTCGCTGCCGCGATCGGCGTCCCCCTCGACCTCGACTTCTCCACCTTCGAGATCCTCGCCGTGGCTCTCTCGGTCATCATCGTCCACATGATCACCAGCGACGGCGAGACACATTGGCTGGAAGGCGTGCAACTCCTCGCCGTATATCTGATCTTCGCGGTCGTGTTCTTCTTCCTGACGGATGCGGACACGGCCAGCAAGCTGGGAGGCTAGCGCCCGGGAGTTCTCCTCATGACCAAGAAGTTCCTCGCCGTTTGCGTCGTCGGCGCGTTTTCTGGCGTCACGTGGTTCATTCTCTAATACGACAGCAGGCGGGACGACGCTCGGCCGGACAC
>JABSRK010000409.1 GCA_013213915.1 Planctomycetota bacterium | reverse complement strand
GACAAAAGGCGGCCGCGAAGGTGTGATCACCGTGGAAGAGGGCAAGTCGCTCGAAACCGAACTCGACGTCGTCGAGGGCATGCAATTCGACCGTGGTTACCTGTCGCCGTACTTCGTAACGGATCCGGAGCGCATGGAAGCCGTCGTCGAAGAGCCGCTGATCTTGCTGCACGAAAAGAAGATCAGCAACATGAAGGATCTGCTTCCCCTTCTCGAGCAGGTCGCTCGCCAGGGCAAGCCGCTGCTGATCGTCGCCGAGGACATCGAGGGTGAGGCACTCGCCACGCTCGTGGTGAACAAGCTGCGCGGAACGCTGAACGTCGCTGCCGTCAAGGCACCCGGCTTCGGCGATCGCCGCAAAGCGATGATGCAGGACATGGCGATCCTCACGGGCGGTCAGGTCATTGCTGAGGAACTCGGCCTCAAGCTCGAGAACGTCACCGTCAAGGATCTCGGCAAGGCCAAGAGAATCACGATCGACAAGGACAACACGACCATCATCGATGGCGCCGGCACCAAGAAGGACATCCAGGGACGCTGTGCGGAGATCCGCGGCCAGATCGAGGAGACCTCCTCGGACTACGACCGCGAGAAACTGCAGGAGCGGCTCGCGAAGCTGGTCGGTGGTGTGGCGGTCGTGAAGGTGGGCGCGGCGACCGAGACCGAGATGAAGGAAAAGAAGGCGCGGGTAGAAGACGCGCTCCACGCAACACGCGCAGCGATCGAAGAAGGGATCGTTGCGGGTGGTGGCGTGGCGCTGCTTCGCGCACAGAGGGTCCTCGACGACGTCAGTGGCTCGACCGAGTTCAACGCGGGCGTCCAGATCATCCGCAAAGCTGTCGAAGAGCCCCTTCGCCGAATCGCCGAGAACGCGGGCATCGACGGCTCGATCGTCATCGACAAGGTCAAGAACGCCAAGGGCAGCCAGGGCTTCAACGCCCAGACCGAGAAGTACGAAGACCTGATCAAGGCCGGCGTGATCGACCCGACCAAGGTCGTTCGAACCGCGCTGCAGAACGCGGCCAGCGTGGCCTCGCTGCTGCTGACCACGGAAGCCATGGTGGCCGACGTCCCGGACGAAAAGGGCGATGGCGGCGGCGGCATGCCAGGCGGAATGCCCGGTGGCATGGGTGGCATGGGCGGCATGATGTAACACGCCTCCGCCCGTCAGGGCGGCCAAAGGCGGGTCGCGCCAGCAGACGCCGGCGTGTCCGATAGAATCGAAGCCCCGGAGTGGTCATCCGCTCCGGGGCTTTCGTTTCCTCGTCGATCAGTGGTTGCCGATCAGTGGTTGTCGATCGGCCAAGGGACCGGGAATCAACCTTGCCCGAGCTTCGCTCGCGCATCATCGATGTCGCCGTCCATCACGGTCTTGCGCTTGGCGGCGGCCGCTGATGCGCTGGCCTCCCGCGCGAGACGTGCGATGTAGTCCTCGGCTGCAGCTACCGCTCGCTCCAGCGCAGTACCCGAAACGCGCATGCCGTCACCATGCTTGCTCAACAGCCGCTTAATGACCGCGTTGGGAAGTTCCCCCATGATCCATCCTCCATGATTCCTTGGACAATTCGGCGGGAGCATACAGGGTCCGTCTGCGTTTTTCCGTAGTTGCAGGCCGATGATCTCGACCGTAATGGCTTTTCGGCGGGCGACTGGGCTGGTCGGCGCCGTATTTCGTAGTGGGAAACACCCGAATCAGTGAATTCGGGACATAAACTCGGCGGCTTGCTTTGCGAGCCTGGCACCGTCGTAGTCCACCGGGACGACGTGGCCGGACAGCTCGCACACGAGCTGCTCGCGCACGTCCGATGAGACGCCGGCGATGATCGTACGGGAGTCTTCGGGATCCACAGTGTTGTCGTACGCACCATGAGCGACCAGAATCGGACAGCTGATCTGCGAGAGCCTGCTCCGCACAACGCGTTGGAGGCGTTGGAGTTCGTGGACACTGCTCAGCGGCATCACGGGGTAGCTCGGGTGGCGCTCGCGGGCTGCGTTGTCGCGGATATCTGAGCCACCGCGTTTCGCAGGAAGCAGGTGAAAGCATTTTGCGACCGGAATCATCCAGGCGAAGCGCTGCCTGAGCACCAGCGGCGTACCAACGACGACAAGGGCGTCTACCGGGTAGCGCTGCGCCAAAGCCAAGCTCAGCAGCCCCCCCATCGAAAGCCCGACGACGAAGACCCGCGCGCAACGCTCGCGCAGTGCCTGGTAGTGGGAGTCCGCGGCGTCCAACCAATCCGAATAGGAAACCCTGGAGAGCGCCTGAGGCGTGTCGTTGTGACCGGGGAGTACAGGACCGACAGCGTCGATGCCGGCTGCTGCGATCGCCCTGCCCAGAGAACGAACCTCATAGGGCGTACCCGTCAAGCCGTGGAGACACAGCGCGGCCGCCGATGCGGGCGAACCGGACGCGCCCTGCCCTTCGAGGTTTCCATCGCGAAGCGACTCGCCAGAGAAATCGAACGCGTCGATGATGACTTCGACGGGATCTGCCTCTTCCCTTGTCTTTTCGGACAAAGTCGGACCGGGCAAATCAGTCCAGCCCTTCGCGGCCAGCGCGCTCAGCCGCGCGAACCACGTCGGCGAGTTTGGCTCGCTTCTTGCGCGCCGCGCGCTTGCAGTCATCGTATTCCGCGGAGACTGACGCGCGACCCTCATCGTCCCAGACCACCTTCACACGCACGCGTCCGAATTCCGTCATCACACTCCGCACTTCACGACGGAGTGTAATGCGATCGCTCTCGGTCGCGCGGACGCCGATTGCGGTCGATTCGCTCAACAACAGGCGGGCGAGTGGGACTCGATCTACCGGGCGCGCGATCACCCGGACCCCGAACCCGGGCCGGTTCTTCTTCATTTGCAGGTGCTGGATCGACACGTCGAGCGCTCCGGCCTCGAGCAAGCGCTCGAGCAGATAGTCGAAGTGCTCGGGCACGAAATCGTCGAGGTGGGTCTCGAGCGTGACCACCCGATCCGCATCGAAGCGCCCCGTGCGTCC
>JABSRK010000408.1 GCA_013213915.1 Planctomycetota bacterium | reverse complement strand
CCGATGACCATGGTCTTCGCGCCGAACGTCGTGAGGATGGCGTCGATCTGCGCCGACTGCGGACGGGGACCGAAGTCGGCGGCGTACTTGGGGAAGTAACCCCGGTACCAGAGGATGCCCTGCCTGCCCCAGCCCATGATGCGTGACTGCAGATCGGCGGCGGTGTCGACCTGGGCAAGGGGAATCCCCGTTACCGAGCGGATCTGCCCGTTGAGGGTCTCGAACGACCCCTTGGCGAGATCGAGCTGGGGCGAGATGCCGGCGTGCACGAACAGGTAGTGGCCGACTCGCACCAGGGCGTTGCGCGCGCGCAGCCACCGTCCGATCTCGCTATTGGCGCCGACGAGGTCGGGGTAGGGCGTCTCGAGGAGCGTGACCACCGCCGCGTACTTCGGTGCGATGTACCGGATATCGCCGCCCATGATCATCACTTCGTGATTGCCGAGGACAAAGTGAACGCGTCCTCCGGCCTTCCTGGCTTCCGCCGACAGCCGGTACATCAGCCAGAGGACCTCGGTGACCTGTTCGCCCCGGTCCACCATGTCGCCGACGGTGACCAGGTGTCCCTTTCCGTAGGCCCAGCGCCCCTTCGCGTCGATGACACGGTTCGCCCTGAGGAATCGCATGAGCTCGTCGTAGCGGCCTTCGACATCGCTGATGACGAGCATCTTCGCCGGCATGGGATACGTCGCCGGTTCGGGTTTGTGTTCGCGCAGGTTGAGCTCGGAACCGATCAGGTGGGCGAAGCGAGGCAGCACGACCGGCGCGTCCTTCTTGAAGGACTGTCTCTTGATGACGCTTTTTTCGATCCAGATCGCTTCCACCGATCCGTCGGGTCGGTGGAACAGGTGAGGTCCGTCATCGATCTGCGCGACGATGCTGATCGAGCTGATGAACAGTGCGAGTGCGGCTCGTGGTGCGATCATGGATCGGTGCCCTGCCATGGGTCGGGGAGGCGCGATCATACGCATTCGGCGCTGTCAGGCTGCTCCCGGGGATGGGCAAGGTCCCGGCAGTCACCGATTCATGCACCATCGGCGGTCCAGGGGGAGCGGGAAGTCATGGGCCGATATGGTCCCGCCCGGGGTCAGAGCTTCGAAGTTGCAGACTTGTTACGCGTCTCTTCGGGAACCCAACCGTTTGCCTTGGCGTCTGACCCACGAGAGCGCAGGCCGTGGCCTTGCTCTCGTTTCCAGGAGAGAACACCCATGAGAATACTGACATTGCTTGCTGTTTTGCTTCCGTTGATCCCTGCTCAGACGGCTACGAGCGCCGGAAGAGTCGCCCGCGTGACCCTCTATCGAGGCCAGGCGCGGGTGGTTCGAGAGGTGCCGTTACCGGCGCGGACCGGCGGATTGGAGATCGTGGTACCGGGAATGCCGCACTCGATTGTGGGGGGGAGCCTCTACGCCGAGGCGGACGCGGGTACCGACGTGCGCGCCGTACGCTACCGGACGCGGGCCGTCGGCGAGGATCCGCGTGACGAGGTGCGGGCACTCGATGAGAAGATCGAGGAGGCGAAGGACTCGCTGGCCGCAAACGCTGCGAGTTCGAAGGTCATCCAGAAGCGGCTCGCGTACCTCGACAAGATCGAGGAATTCGTTGCGCCGACGGCGCATGGTGACTTGAGGAACGGCGTGCTCGACGCCGAGGCGCTGGAGCGGCTCGTGCTGTTCGGGTTCAAGCAGCGCAAGGACGCGCAGGACGAGCTTCTGAAGCTGCAGCGCGAGGCGCGCGATATCCAGAAGGCCCTGGCTTTGCTCGCACGGCAGCGGATCGAGCTGCATGCTTCGTCGTCCAGGACCGTGCGCGAGGCCGTCATTTTCGTCGAGAAGCGGACCGCCGGCCCTGCCAAGGTGTCGCTCAACTACCTGGTTGCCGGCTGTGGCTGGGGGCCGATGTACAACCTCCGCGCCGATCGTGGCCGCGGCGTCGTCCAGGTCGAGTACAACGCCGTCATCCAGCAGACGACCGGCGAGGACTGGAGTGACGTCGAGTTCACACTGTCGACGGCGACGCCATCACTGAGCGCGGCTGGCCCCGGATTGGCGCCATTCACCGTAGCGATGAACCGCGGGGTCGACCCGCAGGCGGAGGGAAAGAAGGAGGCGGCGGCGGTCTACCAGTCGATCGCGAGCCGCCAGAAGGCTGGAAACAAGATGCTGCAGAACGCGTTCAACAACGCCGACAACTTTGCGGCGGCGTGGAACGTGAACCGCGCGGCAAACGACTTCCAGACGTTCGAGATCGTGACCGGGAGCGAGCTGCTTGCGTCGGTCGTTATCGACGAGGGCGGCGAGCAGGGTCCCAGTCTCGCGTACAAGCTGAATGTTCCGGTCAGCCTCGCGAGCCGTTCGGACACGCAGATGGTCCGCATCATGCGCTCCGACCTTAAAGGCGGCTTCTACCACGTGGCGACCCCGGTCCTGACGTCGCACGTCTATCGGGAGGCCGAAGTGGTCAACACGTCGGGCCACGACCTGCTCGCGGGGCCCGTCAGCGTGTACCTGGAGAACCGCTTCGTCGGCCGGGCGGAAATGACCACCGTCGCCCAGGGTGAGACGTTCGTGATCGGTCTCGGCGCCGACGCGCGCCTGCGTGCCCGCCGCGAGCTCGCGGACAAGAAGACGAAGATCCAGGGCGGCAACCGCGTCATCGACCTGAGCGTGCGTCTGCAGATCGAGAACTTCCACGGTGAGGCCGTGAACGTTCGCCTGCTGGACCGCCTGCCGCACACCGACCGCGAGGACGATCTGCGCATCACGCTCGGCGAGATGTCCGGGGAGCTCTCCGAGAACGCCCTGTATGTCCGCACCGATCGCCCGCTCGGGATCCTCCGCTGGGACCTGGAGGTGCCGGCTTCGGCGATCCAGGAGAAGGCGCATGTGGTGACCTACTCGTACTCGCTCGAGTTCGACCGCAACCTGGCGCTCACGAACCCGGCTGGCCAGCAGCAGCAGAAGGACCGAGAGGAGTTTCAGCGCCTCCTGCGCAAGCGCGGTGTTCGCTAAAGCGTA
>JABSRK010000407.1 GCA_013213915.1 Planctomycetota bacterium | reverse complement strand
CAAGGGATAAGAAGAATACTAGAGGGGCGTAGGAGAAAACAAGAAAAAGAAGAAAGAGAAAGACAAGCAGATAGATTGAAGATGCAGATGGCAGAGCGTTTCAAGCTGCCGGTCGTAACCCTGATTGATACGCCCGGTGCTTATCCGGGTATCGGTGCCGAGGAACGTGGCCTCCGGGGCGAACAGACCGAAATAGCGGTCCTCGTCCGCCTTGGCGGCGGCGTCGTTGAAGTCATCAAGCGCGCGGTGCACATCGCCGATCGCCCCGTCGGGCCACGCAGACGCGGCGTGCATCGACACCAGGTGCTTCATCAGCGCGCCGTCATCGAGGCTCGACGGCACGGTCCTCTGATCCTGGAGTTCCTTCAGCGTGACGTCGATCTTCTGTTCGGATAGTAATCGGTAGGTCTTGCGAGATTCGCCCACCCAGTGATCGTCTTCGCCGCCCACGAACATACGCACGCGCGTGTTCCGTAGCCGCTTCAATCGTGCGTTGTCGGACGACGCCGCGTGCCCAGGCATGACCGTGACGCTCTGGAATTCGTACGGATAGAGGGTCGCGATCCGGAACGCGCTACGTCCCCCGTTGGCCGCGCCCGCGAGGTGCATCCGCCCCTGTGAGATCCGGATCTGCTCGCGGATGCGAGCGAGGAGCGGCGGCAGGACGCTCTCGGCGCCCGCGTGAAAGAGCACGCCCTTCGGCGCGACCGGACTGACGACGACCCACCCTGCCGCGCGGGCCTGGGCGCCCCAGTATCGGCGGAGCCCCCCCTCGACCATCTCCCTGGTCTGCGGGCCGCGGGGCAAGGCGAGCAGCACCGGATAGGTCCGTTGGGAGTCGTAGCCGTCAGGGAGATTGATCGCGTACTCCAACTCGATGCCGTCGGCGATCGCGAGCTCGTGCCAGGTGACCTGGGCGGGTGCGGTGACGGCAAGCGCGGTCATGAGCGTCAGGGTGAGCAGTCTGTTCATGTGGACCCTCTCGGTCGCGTCGTGATGTCTTCGGTCGTGGCTCCGGCTCTCCCGAGCAGGTCGCGATACCACGCGACGGTCGCGGTGGCGCGTCCCGCCAGGTCCCGCGTGCCCCACACGACGCTGAGCGTGCGGGCCGTGCCTTCGTGCGTCTTGGTGCGCTGAGAGTCCTTGACGCCGTTGGCGCATGGCCCGTCGGCGTCGTGCAGACAGAGCAAGCCGGTAAGGCGGATCACCTGGCCGGTGGCATTGAAGACGTATTCGGCATCCTCGGCGGCGAGACCGAGGTGAAACGGTGGCGCCGCGAGATCGAGATCGATGACGCTGATCGGCAGGCCCGACGGCTACGTTGATTGAGTTGAGCGACCCATCACCCGCGGCGCGGAGGAGGTACTCGGAGGCAGGCTTGCCGCGGCCCGTGGGACGGTAGCCACCCTTGCGGAGCAGGTTGCGCGCGGCCTTGCGCACTTCGTCGTCGCTGGCGAGGGGCGCGTCTTCAGTGCCGCCGAGCAGCGCCGTGAGCCACTCGGGCGACGGACACTCGGCGAGAACACGAGGATAAGTGCTGACGAAGCAGCCCGCGTCGAGGAGCGGGTGGTCATCGATGTCGATGGCGAACACGGGCCGACAGTGTACGCGCCCAGCACCTGGGCGCGTACAGGACGCGGGACCGGGCGAGCGCTATCCCCCGGCGCGGATGCATGCCGTATGATCATCCGCCCCAACCCCTTCGACAGGATACTCACTTGTTCCCGACCACCACCTACGAAGAACGTCGTCAAGGGCTGCGCACCGCCATGGGTGATGCGACCCTCCTCCTCATCGGTCACCGCATGGTCCCGCGGAACTACCCGCACAACACGTATCCGTTCCGACAGAACTCCCATGTCCTCTACTACTGCGGGATCAGCCGTCCCGACGTGGCGCTGGTGATGGGGCCAGAAGGCGATGCGCTGTTCGGGCCCCCGGAGGACATCGACGACGTCGTGTGGCACGGACCCCACGAGACATTGGATGAGGCCGCGGCGAAAGCGGGCATCACGGACGTTCGCGATGTCGCGGGCCTCTCGGAGTGGCTGCGTGGCGCGAACGGCCTCCGCTACATCGGGCCGTACCACGACAACGTCATCAATTGGATGGCGGAGATGTGGGGCAAGTCGTCCGTCGATGTCTCGTCAGGCCAGTGCGGTCTGCTGGCGGCGAGTATCTGCGCTCAAAGGTCGGTCAAGACTGACGAGGAGATTGAGGAGATCGAGGAAGCGCTCTCCGTCACACGGGCGATGCACCTCGCTTCCTATCGGGCGACTCGTCCCGGTGCGAAGGAGTCCGATGTCGCTGCCGCGGTGCAGCAGGTGGCGCTCTCGGCGGACCGAGCGCAGTCGTACAACCCGATCATCACGGTGCGCGGGGAGGTGCTGCACAACAACGACTACCACAACACCCTGGAGCCGGGGCAGTTGATGCTCAACGACTCGGGGGCGGAGTCCCGGAGCTGGTACGCGTCTGACATCACGCGGTGCTGTCCCGTCGACGGGACCTTCAGCGATCGCCAGCGGGCCATGAGCACGATGCTGCGGGCCCTGGACGAGTTCGTGATCGAGGGGCCGAAGACCACCACGCCCCTCCTGCGGCGCATCCTGCGCCACTCCGATTTCCGCACGGGTATCCATGATACGGGCTTCGTGG
>JABSRK010000406.1 GCA_013213915.1 Planctomycetota bacterium | reverse complement strand
GGTCGCGGGCCCCGCGCCGACCCTCGACATCACGACCACCGCCCTCACCTCGTCGCCGACGTCATTCGCAGGCTTCGGCGCTCTGGCCGTGTCCGCGACTCCGGGCTTCAACCAGTTCATGGTGCTCGGAGGCCCTGGCGTCGGCGCGACGCCGGACAGCGCGTTCAGCTTCGAGGGGCCGTTCATCTCGATCACCGGACCGAGTACGCTGGCGGGCACGGCGGGCGGCACCCCGTTCAAGGTCTTTCCGATCCTGGTCGCCAACAACGCGCCCCCGGGCGGCTATACGCCGCGCATCACACACAACGGGCAGACCGCGGTCATGACGGGCGCACTCGATATCCGACCCGGCCCGTCACCTCAGGCCTATGCACAGCCGTACCTCACCTCTCCCTGCCCTGGCAGCCTGGGCCCGGTGTCCTTATCGGCGAACGGTCAGCCGTCCCTCGGCAACGCCACCTTCACCATGACCGTCACCAACACGGTGGGCGGCAACACCGGCTACCTGTTCCTGTCCCTCGTCGCCGACGCGGCCACGATCTTCGCCGGATGCGTCGCCGCCATCGACCTCAACAGCCTGCTGATCCCGTTCCCGGGCCTGCCGTACGCATTGACCAACGGCAACACCACGATCCCGACGCCGGTTCCCAACGACCCGGCGCTCCAGGGACTCACGGTCTACTGCCAGTTCGCCGCCGAGGACGCCGCTGCGCCGCAGCTCTTCCTCGGCATCAGCAACGGACTGGCGGTCCACATCGAGTAGAAACGGGGCGCGGCGCCCGGCCCCATGGCAACGTCACTTCTGGATGATGACGAGCCAGAACGAGTTTTCGTCGTCGGCGCCCGATCCGGGAGTGACGCTCACCACGCTCCAGCCCTCCTCCAGCAGGTGCGGCAGCGCCTGGCGGCACTCCTCCCCATCAGAGTCTTCTTCGTACGGGTGATGCCCTTCCTCGGGATCGCCGCCCAGAAACCACGAATCTCCGTCGTCTTGAACCACCACCGCCCGCTGCTGTGCCATTGCGCGTTCTCTCCTGACCGCTATCGAGGGGCAACAGCGTAGAAGCGACCACACATGGCGTCCACTCGATCCCCCCGGAGCCGGGCGGTAGACGTCAGGGACGGCGCCAGTTGGCGTACCCCATGTCCCTGGACGGCAGCACCACGTGGTGGTCCCTGGCGTACGTGTCCCACTCCCGCTGGAGTTCGGCCAGCTTTTCAGGCGCCGTCGACGACAGATCCCGCCCTTCCGCTGGATCGGTCTGAAGGTCGAAGAGTTGCCAGCGATCCCCCAGCCCCCACGGCTCGGCCATCCGGACGATCTTCCAGCGGCCCTTCTGGATCGCGCAGCGCCCGAAGAGCTCCCAGCCCATGACGTGGTCATCGTCCTGGACAGGCTTGAGCAAGGACCGCGGTGAATGGTCGCCCGTCGCGACCTCCATCAGCGTCGGCGCCACGTCCTTCACCGTCATCATGGCATCCGAGCGTCCGGGGCGCACACGTCCGGGCCAGGAGACGACGGCCGGCACGCGCACGCCGCCCTGCGTCGGGTACGCCTTGAACAGGCGGAACGGCGCCACGGACGCCGCCGCCCAACCGGGCCCAAGCCAGGCGTACGACCCTCGACGGCCGACGCGCTCGTAGCCCAGGTCGAGACGACCCTCCGGCCAGTTCTGCACCTTGGCGAACTTGTTGATGGCGTTCCCCTCGGGACCGTTGTCGGAGAAGAACAGCACCAGCGTGTTCTCGAGCTGCCCCGAGGCCCGCAACGCGTCGAGAAGACGGCCGATGTTGTGGTCGAGGTTTTCGACCATCGCCGCGTAGACCTCCATGTTCCGTGCCTCGCGGCGGCGCTCGACAGGGTTCATCTGCTCCCAGGGCGTCACAAACCAGTTCCGACGCGGCTTCGGCCCGCGTGCGATGCCGTGCCGTCGCGCCGCGTTGAAACGCCGCTCCCGCAACGCGTCCCAGCCGTCGTCGTAGACACCCACGTAGCGATCGATCCACGCATCGGGAGCGTGCAGCGGCCAGTGCGGCGCCGTGTACGACGCGTACGCGAAGAACGGCCGCCCCGAGCTCTTCGCCTCGCGCGCGTAGGTGATCAGCTTGTCGGTGTAGAAGTCAGACGAGTAGAAGTCGTCCGGCACGCTGACCGGATTGCCGTCCTCGCGATACGGCGCGGGATCGGGGTGGTAGGCAAGCCGGTACGCGTCGCCGAAGTGGCTCGCACCGCCCGGCAGCAGCGCGAACGACCGCTCGAAACCTCGCGACGAGGGACCCTGGACGGGTCGCATCCCCAGATGCCACTTGCCGGCCATGCAGGTGAGGTATCCCTGCCCCGCGAGACGCGTCGCCACCGTGTCGAACCGGTCGTTCAGATACCCCTCGTAACCGGGCGCCCCCCGCTGCACATCGTCGTGCTCCCCGGCCATCGTGCCGTAGCCCACGTCATGGGCGTCGCGTCCGGTCAGGAGCATGGCCCGCGTAGGCGAGCACGCGGGCGCCACGAGGAAGTTGGTGAGCAGCATCCCGGACCGCGCCAGGGCGTCGATGTTGGGCGTCTTGATCTCGCTCCCCAGGAACCCCAGATCCGTGTAGCCGAGGTCGTCCGCGACGATCACCAGAATATTGGGGCGCTGAGCGTCCGAGGTGTGGGGCGAAGACGCGCAGCCCGCGAGGAACGGCAAGAGGAGGAAGAGACCGCGCTTCATCGCCTCGCCGGTCATCGCGCGCCCGCGCACGCCGCATCGACGACCCGCTCGAACTGATTGCGAGGGTTGCGGCCTCCGGGGCTCTGCGTGAACACGAGCCCGATCACCTGTCGCCGCGGATCGACCCACCCGTACGTGCCATCGGACCCGCCGTGGGCGTGTACGCCATCCGTGACCCGCCAGCCGAACCCGTAGAACGCCTGCCTGGGGTCGTCACGAACGGCCTCGGGATGGGTGTGCTTCGTCTGCGCCTTCGTGGCCTCGCGGACGCGGGCCTCGGAGAGCAGGCGCTTGCCGCCGTAGATGCCGCCGTTCAGGAACATATGACAG
>JABSRK010000405.1 GCA_013213915.1 Planctomycetota bacterium | reverse complement strand
GTCGCCCGCAAGATCTGGGATGACGAGCGGTCCGCAGGAGTGCCGGAGTCCGTTCACGACGTCGTATCGGAGATCCGCCAACTGAATCAGTCGATTCGCGACTCTGAATTCGGCGAGCCGACCGAGGATCCGCCAGAGTGGATGATGCACCTGCCGATGCGTGGCGAACGTCTGACGATCCGCAACGTCGCGACGTCGGATGCGGATCGGACACGCATCGACAAGTCCACGGCCGTCATGAAACGCAACGAAAGCAAACCCGGTGACGCCACCCGCGGCGAGACCAGCCAGTGCCGCATCACGAACGAGTACCGCGTCATGATGGGACGGTGGGCGGTCCGCCTGTATAACCCGCTCGTAGAGGCGTCCCACGGACACTGCGCAGACATGTCACGCCTCGGGTTCTTCTCGCACACGTCTCCCGTACCCGGCAAGCGGACACCCTACGCACGCGCCGTGAAAGCCGGCATGGCCCCGTCTGGTGCGAGTGAGAACATCGCAATCAACCGCGGTCCGCTCGGAGCGCACAATGCGTGGGTCCACTCCCCCGGACACCACCGCAACATCCTCGGACGCTCGTGGCGACTGATGGGGCCCGGCAACGTCGGACGCTACTGGTGCCAGAACTTCGCGCTCTCCGATCGCAACGTGACCGACGCCTACGACAGATGAACGGCAAGCTCATCGTCAGCGAACACGGCCGCGACCGTATCCACGAGCTGTGTGATGAACAGACGATCGTCGGTCGGGGTATGGACTCAGACCTGCACCTCAAGCACCCGGATGTTGCCGCCGAACACTGCGCGATCAAACGCACGCCGAGCGGTTTCAAGGTCGTCGATCTCGAGACAAACGAAGGCACCAAGGTCAACGGTCACCTGGTGAACCAGCACGTGCTCCAGAACGGAGACACGATCCAGGTCGGCGCCGTCCGCATCACGTACCTCGGCGACTCGGGCGCCCCCGGGCAGGCCAGTCGCAAAGCCCCGCCGCCGCCGCTGACATCTCACCCGACGAACGCGGAAGGCGAGCCGCATCGCTTCTATCGCCACGAGCAGAAAGCGGGACTCGGCAGCGGCACCAAGGTGGCGCTCATCCTAGCGGCCCTCGGTATCCTCGCCCTCATCCTGGTATCGCTCGGACAGAACGTCCCGAACGAGGCGAGCATCCTCCGCTTCCAGGAGGCCCGCCGTCTCCTGGAGAACAAGAACGATCCGCGGTCGATCCAACGGGCCATCGAGATCCTCAAGAACCTCCCTCCCGGCGCCGTGCAGGAGCGCGATCGCGTGAACATGGTCTACGCGGCCGAGAGTCGACTGCTCGATCTCGGGGGCGGCGTCGTCGACCAGAAGGCCGAGATCGAGTTCACGAGGATCATGCAGTACTACAACAGCCACAAGGAGGACATCGGGTACCTCAAGGGGCAAGTCCGCAGTTGTCGTGAGCACTTCCCCGCCAGTGCGCAACTCCTGAAACTCGAGGCGACGCTCGAAGATGTCCTTGCCGGTGGCGAGGAAGGAAAGCAAAAGTGGAGCGCGGCACAGGAGTTTCTCCGCCACGCCCTCAAGAACGCGGAATTCAAGGGAGCGTTCGAGACCCTCGCCCAACTCGAAGGCGACGCCGCCATGCTCCGTATCCACGGCTCCCGCATCGCGACCTACCGCCGCACGTTCGAACGCGCCTTCAAGAGTCACTTCGAGATCATGACGGCGCGGGCGCTCTCCGCCCACGAGCGCGGCAAGACCGAACTCGCACAACGCATCTACGCGCAGTTGGCGGACGTCGGCTTGGAGCCCTACGCATCGCAAGCCAGAACCCTCCTCGAGTCACTCGACGGGTGATCAGGTCGACATGGTCTCGAATAGGAGGACCCCGACGGTCCCAAAGAGGATGATCGGCAACCAGGCGCCGAGCACCGGGTTCAGGAGTTCGTTCCGGCCACCGAGGTCCTGAAGAACGGTCTGGGTAGCGAAGAACGCGACCGACAACATCAGGCTGACTCCCGCTGCAACGAACGGCGTGCGGCGCGTGGACTTCAGGACGAGGGGCAATCCCAAGAGCAGCAGGACGACGACGCCGACGGGATACGCGAAGTGGGCGTGCAGCAACAGACGCAGGTCGGATCTGTCGGGATAACGGTCGATCAGGCGACGAAGATCGGTGACGTCGAGCACGAGCAGACCTCGTGACTCGATCTCCACATCTCTCGGTCGCAACCCCGTCGCACGCAGGGCTTCGATGGACGCCGGCTCCCCATCCGTCTGCTCCCAACCGTCTGCCCCCCAGCTGACGGCCGCAAATCGCACACGATCACCCTCCACATCTCGGGGCAGCATGACGTCGACGTTGTACGCGACGCGCTTCGCGACGTCATATTCTCCTATGTGGATCGTCTCTCCGGACCGACCCGGAATCAGGCGAATGCGCTTGATGACGTCGCGCTCCTTGCCCTTGTAGATCCGCTCGACCTTGTGGCGTTCGGCGGCGATGGTCGGCAAGAGCCCTTCACGTACCCCCGCGAACAGGAGCGCGAGGACGAACCCCGCCACCAGGATCGGTGTGGCGAGCCGCCTGAACGAAATGCCGGCCACCAGCACGGGGACGAGCTCGTTCTTCGTCGCCATCTGCTGCGCGGCCCACATGGCACCCATGAGCACGGTGTATGGGGCCGTCTGCCCCATCACGAAAGGCAGGTTCAACGCGTAATACAAACAAAGCCCCTGCACCGGGCTCCATCCCGCTCTCTCGAACGACTCCGCCGCATCGGCGAGATCGCCCATCTTGTTGAAGAAGTGGATGACCAGGTACATGCCCGTGAAGAACACGAACGACGCGACCCACGCCGAAAAAAACGACCCCAGGATGTACCGGTCGATGCGCTTCACGGTCGCATCACCTTTCGAAAGACCCAACTTGAGAGCACCACCAGGACGCCGTTCCCGATCCAAAGCGCTCCCGCAGGGGGCACGGAGTGGTCGATCGCGAGCCACATGCCCGCCATCTCGAGCGGGTAGTACAGGCACACGACCAGCAGGAATCCTGC
>JABSRK010000404.1 GCA_013213915.1 Planctomycetota bacterium | reverse complement strand
ACCCCTCGCAGGGCGGCGGCCAGCGTGAACGCGCCCGCCCGATGGCCCGTGCTGCCCTCGCGTGTGGTGCCCAGGGGCTGCTTATCGAGGTCCATACGGACCCCGATACGGCCTACAGCGACGGGGGGCAGACGATCACGGTCGAGGAGTTCGCCGGCATCGCACGAGACCGCGATGTCTTTGCGAGCCTGGAACCCATCGAGTGATCGGCGGACCGGGGAGCCTGGTGGCGGCCGTGGCCGCTCCCTAGCGTCCCCAATTCCGGGCCCTGAAGTCCTTCGAGACGTTGCGCTCGACCTTGTCTTCATCGAACAAGGGGCGGAAGGCCATGATCAAGCCCCACTCGCCGCCGAGCAGGCGGCGAAGGTCGCGACCACGGCCACCACGTCGGCCGCCGCCCCCCCGGTCGTTGGTCTCCGGGCGGCGGTCCTCGATGACGGCCAGCACCTGCTCCGCGAGGTCGTAATCGGTGCCCGAGCGCTCCCGCTTCTTGATCTTCTTCAGATCGTCAGCGGTCTCCGGGTCCCTGGCGGTCCAGTAGGAGTACAGGATGGCCAGGTGGAATTTCTTGTCCGTCTTGGGCCAGCGTTCCAGGAGGAGTTTGCGAACATCAGGGTCGCCCTGCAGGTGCGGCCCGAGGGACATGAGTGCGTTCTGGCCCAGCTTGGTGCGCTTCTTGGCGTGCTTGGTCAGCAGGTCGAGGGCTGGCTTGTTGCCGGGGGCCACCAGGCCCAGCGCACGGAGGATGTGTTTGTTGACCTCGGGGTCCCGTTCCTTGGCGAAGCGCTTGATCAGGGGCTCGGTGGCGACCGGGTGTTTCATCTCCTCGAGGCTGACCACGGCGGCGTTGCGCACGCTCTTTGACTTGTCCGAGACCAAGGGCAGGAGGGCTTTTGCCATCCGGGCGTGCTTCTCGTAGCCCAGCCGCCGGACGATGGCGGCGCGGTCCTTTTCGGACCTGATCTTCTTCTTGCTGATCGCCTGCATGAGGAGCTCCACTCCTGGGAGTCCCGATGTGTCGAGCAACTCGTCGGTGAGGTCCTCCTTCTCGTTGGATGGAGACTTGATGATCATCCGGACGAGGCGGGCGTCTTCTTCGGTCGGCGCTTCCGGTTCCTCGTCGTCGGGGGAGTCCGCCGCCGGATCTGGTTTGGGGGGGTCGGCGGGCCCCTTGGTGTCGGCGGGCTTGTCGGCGGCGACGTCCTTACCCGTCTTGCGCAGGCCCCGGTCCATCAGGCGAATGAGCTCTTGAGTGTCGAGTTCGTATGTCTTGCGGACGAGGACCTTGCCATCCGCGTCGGTGATGATGTGCTGCGGAGCGACCACCTCCTTGCCTTCGCCGTAACGTGCGCGCATGACGGTCTCGTTGGCGCGGACCTGGGCCACGGTGACGCCCGGGAACAGGCGCTCGTCGGGAGTGGCGTACACGTTGCAAGGGATCAGGACGAAGCCCTTCGCCTTCGAAACCACGGCCGGGTCCGTCCAGGTGCGCCGCATCATGCGGCGGCAGGCGACCTCGCGGTGGATCATGATCGTCCACATGACGGGCTTGCTCTCACGCTTCGCCCTGGCCAGGGCGTCATCGACTGACGACTCCCAGGTGACCCCCGACTTGGTGGGCGTCTCGGGCTTGGTGACGATCTGGCTCGGGGCCAGAATGCTAAAGGCGGCTATGGCGAGCAGGCAGCGCATGGCGGTCTCCGTTTGCGGCCAGGGCGCGGGACGGGTCTCCATCATCCTAATCCCGTTCGGATGCCCGAAGTTACGGACGATCGGGGAATCCGGATCTTTCCGCCGGACGGCGGAACTCAAGTCCGCCCGCGATAGACGATGCGTCCCTGGGTGAGATCGTAGGGCGACATTTCGATCTTCACCGTGTCCCCCGGAAGAATGCGGATGAAGTACTTGCGCATCTTGCCCGAAACGTGCGCCAGGACCAGGTGGCCGTTCTCCAGTTCCACCCGGAACCGGGCATTGGCGAGCGCCTCTCTGACGACGCCGTCCATGACGATGGGTTCTTCTTTGGCCATCCGGCCTCCATGCGCGTGAGTCGGGGAAGGGGTTCGTTTGCCCCAAGAGGTTACGGCATCCGTTGCGAGGGCTCAATCGTTGCGAATCGGCCTCGTGCGAAATGGGCTCCCCTTGCTGTTGGTTGTGGTAAACCGGAACCGAGTCTGCGCTTGCCCGCTCTGCGGGCTCCCACCTGCTCCCCCTTATTCGAGACGATCGAGACCCATGACGCGTCCACTTCTGTTGGTCATCGTTTCGCTGTTCCTGGCGTCGCACGCGCACGCGCAAGTTGACTCCCAGGGCGCCCTTCAATCCGCTCAACTCGACGGCGTGCGCTGGCGCTCTGTCGGGCCCGCCAGCATGGGGGGGCGCATCGTCGATCTCGCTGTGCGCGAGGACAAGCCAGCCGTCTTCTATCTCGGGGCCGCTACCGGCGGCGTCTGGAAGACCACCAACGCCGGGACCACGCTCGAGCCCGTGTTCGACAACCAGGGGTCGGGAAGCGTCGGCGCGGTTGCGATCTCCCAGTCCCAACCGGACACGGTCTGGGTCGGCACCGGGGAAGCCAACGCTCGCAACTCGTGCTCCTACGGGGACGGGATCTACAAGAGCGTCGATGGCGGCAAGACCTGGGCGCACATGGGACTCGCGGACAGTCGCCACATCGCTCGCATCGTGGTCCACCCGTCGAACCCGGACATCGTGTACGTGGCGGCGCTCGGGCACGTCTGGGGGCCGAATCCCATGCGTGGTTTGTACAAGACCGTGGACGGGGGCAAGACGTGGACGCAATCCCTCAGCCTCAATGGAGACACGGGCTGCGTCGATCTGCGGCTCCATCCCAGCGATCCGGATGTGGTCTACGCGGCCGCCTACGAGGTGCGTCGGGACGGGTTCGACACCAACGATCCCGCCGTCAAGTACGGCGAGAAGGCTGGCCTGTACCGCTCACTGGACGCTGGCGCGTCGTGGAGCAAGCTCTCCGGGGGATTGCCGACGTGCAAGTACGGCCGCATCGGGCTCGACACCTGCC
>JABSRK010000403.1 GCA_013213915.1 Planctomycetota bacterium | reverse complement strand
GGCCACCTTGCTGGCCACCCTGCTGACCACCTTGCTGGCCACCCTGCTGACCACCTTGCTGACCACCTTGCTGGCCACCCTGCTGACCACCTTCTCCACCGAGGCGTGCGGCGGCCGTGCCGGCGGTCCGCGCAGCGTCTTCGTGATCCTCGGCAAGGCGCTCGGCTTCCTGCTTCGGGTCGACGCTGCGCCCCGCCAGTCCTTCGAGTGCGTCGAGGGCCTTTCCGAGCGCATCAGCGCCCTTGCCGGCGGCGAGTTCGGCTTCCGCGGGCGCACCGCGCTCCGTCGCCTCGCCTGCCTGGCCGAAGCTCTCTGACGCCTCGTTCAGCGCCTCCGTGGCGGCCGTCCGTGCTTCGGCGTCGGACGTGCCCGGAGTCGTACCGGCTTCCAGTTCTTCGCCGAGTTGCTTCGCCCCCTGCGCGACAGTGGCGGCGCCTGCTTGTGCGCTCTCTTCGAGCTTCTGACGTGCTGCTTCAGCCTCGGCCAACGCCGCTGCGGCGTCCATCGCTGCCGCGGCAGCCTCCTGGCGCTTCGCGCTCTTCTCGGCCGGTGTCCTCGCCTGGGCCTCGCCCGCATCTGCGGCCTGGCCCGCCGACTGTTCCGCCCGTTGCGCCGCCTGGGCCATTGCGCGCGCTTGTTGCCCCATGCCCGCGTTCTGCTGCGCCCGCGCGGCCGCCTGCGCGGACTCCTGCTGGTTGCCCTGAGCCGCAGCCTGTCTTGCCGCCTCCGCCTGGGCTTCAGCTGCGTTTTCGAAAGCCGCGGCGGCTTCCTCGGCCTCGGTTTGCATCGCGCGTGCGCGACGCTGGGCGCGTTCGAGTGCTTCGATCTCGCGAGGCGAAAGCGCGCGGTCGCCCGACGTGGGCGGGTTGCCGTTCTGAAGGCGCTTTCGGGCACCGTTTGCGGCCATCCGGGCTTCGGCCGCGGCCGTGAGTGCGTCCGTGCTCTCCTTCACGAGTTCTGCTTGCGCCTTGAGGTTCTTCGCGCGTCGCGCCGCAGCCGCGGCGTTCATCTGACCATCCTTGGCGGCGAGGTCCTTGGCGCGTTGGTCGAGTTCCCTGATCGTCTCCTTCAGGTGATCAAGGGTCGCATCGACGTCCTTGAGGTCCTCAAGCCTGTTGCCGAACCCGTTCTCGAGTCGCTGACGATTCTGCTCGTGCCGCTCCCGGAGGTTCTTCAGATCTTCGATGGACCGGTTGATGGCCTCCCTCTGCTCGGGCGTGAGGGCGTTCCGGATCGCGTCGGTCTCGTCCTTGAGCTCACGCTCACGATCTTGGAGGTCGGAGATGCGGCGAGACATCTCCTCGAATTCCCTCAGCTTTCGCTCGATCTCTGCGAGGTTCGAGTCCCTCTCCATGAGCAAGTCGAGGAGCGCCTGAATTTCCTTTACGACGTCGGTTGTCTTGGCGAGGCTCGCGAAAGCCTGACCAGACCGGATCTGTTCCGAGATCTCCGACATCTGGTCGGTGAGGCTGATGCTGTCGAGACGCGTGATCGCTTCCTTGAGCAGTTCGGCAGACCGCTGGCGACCCTCCCGGGCCATTCGCTTCTGGAGTCGGTCCACGCGTCGGCGCAACTCATTGACGCGACGTATCGCGGTCTCCTGTGCGCGGACGATGCGCTGGATCTCCTTGTCGTTTCGCCGTGTGGGCTGTTCGCCCTGGGCGACGACGAGGGTCGGCAGCAGCAGCACACAGCAGACGAGCATCGTGGTCGAGCGTGTCATCATGGCGATCTCACTTCTTTTTCGTCAGCTTCTTGATGTCGGTGTGGATGCCCTTTTGCATTTCGAGCAGGTCCTTGAACCCCTGGATGACGTCGAGGTAATCTTCCCACGCCTCCAGCTTCTCGATCAACAGCATCACGTCGCCGTGCAGGAGCTTCTGGATTTCGTATGCGCCCTCGAGTTGCTCGACCCGGTCGTCCTTGACCGCGACCAAACTCGCGCGCTGTAATCGACGGCGCGCCTCCGGGGACCGTTCCGCGGCGCTCCGAATCATGAGTTCCAGGATTCCCGTGAGACGGCCGATGATGGTCGAATCGTCGACAAGAGGCTTCACCTGTTCGACTGCATTCCCGTACACCTGAAAGACGTCCTCGGCTTCGCCCGACCGGTAGGCCTGGCTCAGTAGACCGATGACCTTCTCTGTCAGAGCACCCTCGTCGAGGCGATTCCATAGGTAACCATCATAGACGCGCATGAACTGGCGCGCGGTGGCCTGGAGTTCGATGGAGATGCGGTGCTGGTCCTGCTCCACGCCCCACAGGCGCGCCTGGATCTTCGTCGCATCGTCCCCACTTTCCTTGACCGCTCCGATGAGCTCCTGGGTATCCGTCATGCGCGTTTCCACGAGCGCGGCGATGTCGCGAACGCGTGTTCGGAGCCGGACCTGGCGTTGCGCAAGTTCGCGCTGCAGGTCTTCGGCGGAGAGCACTTGCACGTGGTACTGGTAGTCGCCGAACGCGCGGTGGGGTTCGGGCTGGGACGCCGTCTTGCGGTTGTCTGCTGCGAGGAACCGGAACGCAAATCGATCGCCGATCTGTACGGAACGCTCTGGTCGGGCGGGGTTGTCGCCCTGGGCTTTGCGTGCGGGTAGGACGACGCTCTTCATTTCGAGTGGGTGGAAGAACGCCACTCTGGGTTCGCCGAGCTGGGCGTCGACGAGGTCCGCACCCGCGAACGCGACCGCGCCATCCTCGAGCTGCTTGGGGTTCTCGCCCCATCGGAGTCCCACCGCCGTGACGCCGTAGTCATCGACCGCGACGCCCTTCAAGGGGGCTGTCGCGTTCGGTGTGGCGAACAGCGTCGTGGCCGCTGGCATTTCGACGTTGACGCGCGGAGCTTGATCTACCTCGGCTGTGATGACGTAGCGGGGGACATCGGCTGACTGAACGCCGTTGTCGCCCTTCAGTCGGTATGTGTAGAAGTCATTGCTCTCGACCAGGAACGAGTGCACGTAGTTGCCCTTGGGCCCGGCGGGCATCGCGATGACGTCGGCGCTCTCGACCTCGAGGTGGAAGTCCTCGAGTGGCATGTTCACCTCGAAGTGCA
>JABSRK010000402.1 GCA_013213915.1 Planctomycetota bacterium | reverse complement strand
GGATCGGATCAAACAGTCGTGCAGCGCTACATGTCCACGGCGACGGAAGCCAAGGCCGCCCGCGCGATCCTGAGCAACGGTGTCCTGTCGTTCGCCGCATCGGTGCTGTTCTTCGGTGTCGGGACCGCGCTCTGGGCGTTCTATCGCGCGCATCCGGAGCGGCTTGATCCGGCGTTCGGCAACGACCAGATCTTTCCCCTGTTCATCGCGCGAGAGCTCCCCGTCGGCATCGCCGGACTGGTGGTGGCGGGGGTGCTCGCCGCCGCCCAATCGACGATTTCAACGAGCATGAACAGTGTGTCGACGGTGCTGGTGACCGATTGGTATCGGCGGTTCGTGCCAGATCGGGGAGATGGTCACTACCTCACCGCAGGCCGGGTGTTGACGGTGGCACTGGGGATCATCGGCACGGGGACGGCTCTCGTGTTCGCGAGCTCGTTGAATCGCTCCTTGCTCGACGACTACCTGGCGTACGTAGGGCTGTTGACCAGCATTCTGGGCGGGCTGTTCCTGCTCGGCATCTTGAGCCGGCGCGCCCACGCCGGCGGCGCGCTCGCCGGCGCGGCGGCCGGAGCCGTGGCGCTGTTCGCCGTGAAGGGGAGCGGAGTCCATTTCTTTCTCTTCGTCGGCATCGGGATGTTGACGACGCTCGTGGCCGGGACCCTGGCGAGCCTCGTCATCCCCGGTACGCCCCGGACCAAGGGGTTGACCGTGTGGACTTGATGGCCGCGGCCGGTCGACGCCGAGTGGGCCGGGGGCTACGCTCGCGACCGTGACGTCACCACATACGGGGAAATACGCGACCGTAGCACTCGTCGTCGGTGTCGTCGCGGCAGGTGGGGCCCTGGCCGCCGCGGCGGCGGACCCGTGGTTGATCGCCGACGCCGACTGGTCGCGGGGCCGCGCGTTTTTCGGCGCCGCTGCGTACCTGGCGCTCGCGTTGGTGTTGCCTCGGACGTGGTCTCGCGCGACGGTGGCAGGGGTGCTGGCGGCGGCCTTGACGGCGTGGAACCTGACCACCCTGGTGCAGCCACTCGGTGATCACGTCAGCAACCTCGCTCTGGCCCAGAGCGGCGGCGCATGGATGGCGAATCCCACCTCCGCTGCGGTGAACCGTGGGGTATTTCTGTGCTTTGGGCTAGGGGCCGTTGACTACATCGCGCCCGCGGCCGGCGGAATGGCCTGGTGGGCGGTCCTCGTGCTGGCGATGCGTTCCCTGGCTACGGATGACACGCCGTCACCGCGGCTGGCGCGGCTGCTGCCGTTGCTTGGCGGGATGCAGCTCGTGTTCTACCGCGGGTTCATCGAGTTGACGCAGGCGGGCATGCCGTTCGCGGTGCTGGCGTTGTTCGGGCTCCGAGCGTACGACCTGGATGCGGGGCGCCGTGGGAGGGCGCTCGTCCACGGGGCCCTGTGGCTGGGAGTCGCTGTGTCGTTCCACGGCGCGTTCTTTGCGTTCTTGCCCGCGTTCCTCGCTGTCGTGGGTTGGCACCACTGGCGTCAGCCGCGGCGCCTGGCCCAGCACATTGTGCTTACCGGCGTCCCGCTCGCGGTCGTTGTTAGCGGCCTCCTCGCGTTGCTCTGGGCCCTGGGTGTCGGGTTGGAGGCCGGGCACCTGTCGGGGGGCGGTGATGGTGCGCTCATGGTGCCGTTGGATGGAGCGGGGTTCCGCTATGCGCTCTTCAGCGTCGCGCACCTGGGGGAGGTGGCGAACATCCTCTTGGTGGCCGCACCGCTGCTGGCGCTGGCGCCCCTGGTGATGGTCGCGCCGGCGAGCCGGAAAGCCCTCTCCGTTTGGTTGGGCGCCAACCGGTGGCTGCTCATGGCTTCCCTCGGTTGCCTGGGGTTCAGCGGCCTGCTTGGGTTCGATCTCGGGCACCCCGCTGACCTGGATCTCATGCTGTGCACCGGGGCACCGTTCCTGGTCCGCGCTGCAGGGGTCGTATCCGCCGGGCTGGGCGGGCCGACGGCGGTTCGCGTCGCGGCGGTTGTCGCGACCGTCGCCGTCATCGCCGGCAGCGCGGCTTACAGACAGAATCTGGTCGTCTCTCCCTGGGATCCGGAGCGCCACCCGCTCGGACCCGCGGGGCTCGGGAGCTACCGGGATGCGGAGGGGGATCCGCGCCCGTTGCTGCGCGTCATGGGCGAGACCATGGCCGCTGATCTTCGTGGCCGTTCCCACGTGCTGGTCTCCCTCTCGAGTCCCGACGGTTCTACGCGGCCTTTCAGGTGTGCGGTGATCGCCGCCCTGGGCATCGACCGAGCCCCTGTGATGCCGTTCACCGCGGACGGACTGACGACCGCGTTCCCCCTCCCTGGGCGGTCACCGACGAGCATCCTGGTCATGACCAGCCTCGAACTGGATCTCGGGAAGGCCCTTCTCCCATCACGCAGGGGGCCGTTGGTGGCACCGGTGCCCATTCCACCAGAGGTCTCTCACGTCGCGCTCCAGGCCATCGTCGAGACGGGAGCGGGTCTGGTGACCACGAACGCGGTGACCGTGCGGGTCAGGTAGCCGGGCCCGGGCGCGGTATCCTGAGGACGGTGACACCCCGTGAGGCATTGAACGGCGCGCGTCCGTGCTGGGCGGCGGTCGGAGTCCTTGGCGCGACCATGGGCGCGACCGTGCTCTTGCTGGAGGCCGCAATTGCGGACCTGGGGTCCGTGGTCTTCGTGGCAGGAGCACCGGCCCTTCTTTTGTCCGTCGGGATCGCGCTCGGCGGCGGGGTGGTGCTCGTGGCCACCGGCATGGTCGCATGGAAGGCGTGGTCACGCGTGTGCGGGCTGGGACCCGCCATCCCGGTCCTGGGCGTCGTTGCGTTGGTAACCGGCACCGCTCTGGTCTCGGGCGAACTGTTTGCCGGGCCGCAGGCTCGCGACCTGCCTCTGGTGGTGGCCTACCCCTGGGCGTTGGGGGTGGTCGCGGCGATCGCGGTCGCCGCGTACGCGCGGAGCGCGCGCGCGCGACCGGGGCTCGCTGCCGCGGTGGCTACCGTCGTCGCCATGGTCGCGTTCGCCCTCGACGCGTGGGTGCAAAAGGGGCGCTATCCGGC
>JABSRK010000401.1 GCA_013213915.1 Planctomycetota bacterium | reverse complement strand
GCTTCCGGTAGAACGATGCGAACGCCCGAGTCGGATCGCGCCCTTCCCGCTTCACGATCTCCATCGGGGGCGGGAGCGCGGCCATCTGCTTGGATCCGTTCCGCGAGGGGTTCGCGGAAAGGCGCGGTGAGCAGCGGGCCTTGGAGGGCATGGGACCCATAATGTGTGGGCGGGATGGAGTGTGGCATGGGTGATCGGCGGGCATATAGCCCACGCTTTCTCGACCGCCCTTTCAGGATAACAAGGGCGATGCCGGCCGGCAATGAAGTAAGGATCGAGGAATGGGCATTCTAATGTGAAAAGGAAGCCCGGCCTCTCGAATACCTGGGCTTCTGAACGGGTATCGGTACCGACTCGACCCACGAGCCTGCAACGATCCGTTCGATGGATTAAAATGACTTACGGAGCGTGACCGCCCCTACTCCTTCGCTCGCGCTTCAGGTTTCCGAAAAGCCACCACTAAAAAACGCCATCCCACGGAAGACTAATGTAGGATGTACACGTCCGTCCCTCCTTCTGCCAGAATCGGCTGTGCGACTGGCCGAAACGGTCTGATGTCAGCGATGTAAACTCCCGGCCTCATGTCCCACTCAGCACCAACGCGGACAACCGAACTGCCCACCAAGAGCCTCAGAGGACACGCGCTGCGGCGGGTCCAGAAACTGAACGGCACGCTCCGCAAGACACGCCGCCTGGTTAAGAGGTCCGGCGTGGATCCTCAGCAGTCGCTGGCGCTGCTTGTTGCCGAAACGAGGGTGCTGGTGCTGCGGATGGGGCGGTATGAGTTCGGGCAGTTGGCAAACATGCACTTCCAAGCCGTGAAGAATGTCGAGACTCCGGGATCACAGCCGCAACACGAGTCGCTGTCGCGAGTCTACCGCGAGTGGAAGCGGCTGGCGGATGCCGGCGAGCGATACGCGCCGACGTCCATACAAACTCGCAAGCGTCTCGAAGAAGCGGCGGCGAAGCTACTTGATCTTCTCGTTCCGCAGGAGGACGACTACGGGCGTTCGCTCCGCAACACGGTCGATGGGCTGTACTGGGAGTGGATGTATCAGGTGGGCCGCGATGCGTTCGAGAAGGCGTCGATGCGGACCAATCGGCAGCACCATCCGCTGACGTACGGCGCGCTCTGGCAGCGCCGCGAGATGCAAATGGTGCCGGACTTCGAAGAGGTGCGAATCATCGCCAGGACGCTTGAACGCGAAATCGAGGAAGCAGCCGCGATCTGGTCGCAACAGAAAACGCGACAGCTTGTTGATCGCGGCGTCGCCCCGCCGCTTGTCCGGCTGATCGTCGCGATCCAGCAAAAGCATGACGGACTGCGGATGACGGCCGCGTCGTTCCGCAAACACTGCGGAGTGAGCTTGAAAGTTGCGCAGGCAATCAAGAACGGCCAGATGGTCTCCTTCGACGAGATCCGGCAATTAGCCGATACAGTTATTTCCCAACGCGAAAGGTCTTCGTTCGTCAAGCAGTGGAACGCCGCCCGGCAGCCGCCTGAAGAGGATTTTTCGAAGGCGTTTCCACGCATCTGTGCCGAGAACGGCTGGAGCAATCACATGATCGCCCGGCTGCTGCGAGTACGTGCGCCAGAGCGGCGATCGCACGGCGCAGACTCGACAAAGCGGAACAACGAGGCGGTCCGCGCCGAAGCGTACCGCCCGGCGGCCGAAGTGCGGCGCATGTACCAGGGCAATGCGTTCTCGGCCCAAGCTCCCGCCGAGGCGGCAATCGAGCTGATCGCCAGGGACAATGCCATCGTCAACGAGCAAGGCGAGACGCAAAAGGATTATCTCAAGCGTTTGTTCCTCAAAGGCGTTGACCAGCAACTCCGGCAGAAGGGAAGCGGCGCTCAAGGATCGACGTTGCGCATGCACCGCGTCCTGTGCGGCGTGACGCCGGAACAGCTTGCCGAGCTTTCCGGCGAAAACAAGAACGAGTTGCTGCTGGTCGAGCGCGGACTGCGGAGGATCAGTTCATCGAAAGAGAAGTGGCTGATCGGCCTCATGGAGCAGCTTCCTCAGCGCAAGGTGGACGAAGCGCGCGGCGAGCTTGCCCGCCTGACCGCAGCGCCGAAGACAGTGATGGAATCGGTCACGCTGCTGAAAAAACGCCACGGTGGCTACATCCCGTTGTCGCGACTCTTGCATGACGACGAGGACCGCCGTTTCAGCTTCACGCCGGCCCGGCTTAAGCGTATCGTCGCTGGGATAGAAGTCCCGCCGCTGCCGCTGCTGAAGAGCCTTGTCACGCGGGCCGGCTCCGAAGTGACGTCCGAGCTTGTCCGGGACTGGTACTCGCAAATGCCAAGCTACCTGGCCGTGCATCCGAAGCTCCAGTGGAGGCATCCGCTGGCGCGCGGCTTCGGCATCGTCGTTTTTGAAAACTGGTTGAGTCTCTACCAGTTCTGGAAAGAGCATTTTGAAGGCGACTTCAGCCACTCGGTGCTCACGCGAAATTTTCAACAGATGAACGGCCGCGGTTACGACGTGGCTTGGCCGACGGTGAGCCGATATCTGAACGCCGCGGGCGTCGGCATCCGCGACCCGCGCCGTCTCTTTTGCCAGCGGCTCTTTCACCGTAAAGACGAAATCGCGGCGGCGATTCAGGCTGAAAACGACGGCGCGGGCCGAAGAGTGATCCGCGACGTTCTCCTGCTGTGGCAGCAAGAGGTTCGTGCCAGCGGTGGCGATCCCGCAGCGGTGGAGCATCGGCTTGGGTTAACGCCCCAAGAGCATCGCGCGAAGGGAAGCGCAGCCGCTGATTGAATGCGAGAATAGACTAGGTTCGGACGCAACGACGACGATTCTCACCGTTTTCGAGCGATTTTCCATGCGGCGTTTCGCGTAACCAATTTTTCAGTTTTGCCTTACGCGAAGCGACTTGTGCTCAAACATCGTCGATCAGCCCGAAAACCGATCGGTTCCGATTTTTGGGGCTTTTCACCCTTAGAAAGGGGGCTCGGTGGAGGCTCCCGCACGTTGGGAATTTGGCAGGATTTGTCACTGGGTGTCAGGGTATTGGGCCCTTTTGCTTGCCAGTGGCCACCGCGCCGATCCGCCAACGACC
>JABSRK010000400.1 GCA_013213915.1 Planctomycetota bacterium | reverse complement strand
CCGCCGTCGATCGTTCCCTCGCGTCTTGGCAAAGGGGCGGCAACTCCAAGAAGGACCGCGCGCTCCTCAAGTCCCGGCTCGACATCCTGACCAAGGCTGGCTATCTCACGGACGACGGGCTCACGGGCAAGGGGCGCCTCGCGTCACGCATCCAGGGCTACGAGATCCAGGTCACCGAGCTGTTTTGGTCGGGGTGCTTCGAGACCTTGAGCCCCGAGGAGTGCGCCGTCATCGTGTCAGGCATCGTGTTCGAGGCACGGCGCGGCGACTTCCATCAACGAATGGACGCCAGCGGACTCGGCGCCGTACGCAACCGCGCGCGCAAGCGCATCGCGGACTTCCGTCGCACGGAGCAGCGTCACGGACTCGACGAGACCATCAAGGCCCCCGACTGGGGGCTGTCGGCCGCCGTCCGTTCGTGGACCCGAGGCGCGGGGCTGAAAGACCTTCGCGACTTCACCTCCTCCCAGGACGGCGACGTGATTCGCAACCTGCGCATGACCGTGCAGATCCTGCGCCAGTTCGCGAACGCAGCGAAAGAGGACCCAGGGCTCCACGCCCGCTTGCTCGAGGCCATGAATCTGGTCAATCGGGACGAGGTGGACGCGGAGCGGCAGCTCCGGCTGGGCTGAGCACGGGCCGCCTATTTTGCCGTCTTCTTCGGCGCCGGCATCACCTTGAACACGGAGACGTCCTTGTTGATGCGCATCGCCGTGAGCTCGGTCTTACCCCGCGCGATCGCTGGCAGTTCCTTGCCGACGCGCTGGATACTAGCTGGCAAGAGGACACCCGAAACGGTGTGCCACGTGAGGATGAAGCCGGTGTCGAAGGTAGGTTGGGACGGACGCGCCGGAGTGTGGGTCCGCGACATCTTGACGATGATGAGCCCTTGGTCGCGCTGCTTGTACTCTTCGTGCTGGACGACGCGCTCGCCGCCGCGGTATGTCTTGTCGAGCTTCCAGGGGACGCGGTTTCGGTTCAGGTGGATGACGACCCGCGTCAGCCGGTGCAGCTTCTTCGGCTCGAGGACGATGCGGATCTCGTCCGCGTCGTTGATACGCACCTTGCGGATGCGTCCGTTCCATTCGCGGTAACGCTGGGACAGAGACATCCCCCGAACGATGGCCGCCAGGTTCCGCGCGACCTGGCGAAAATCCTGCCGAGCCTTGTCGAACTGCTCCGCCGAGAAGCCCGGAAGCCCCCGCAACGGCACGAGCTCAGCCTTTTCAGGGTCGATCCCGAGGAGGTCTACCCGGTCCCCGGAGGTGCGGCGCCAGGCATAGGCCACGAGATACGGCGCCGGTATTAGCGAGCCACCATCTTCTCCGGGGTAGAGGGGCCGGAAGCGAAACGACAGGGCATCGAGGGGCGGCGGGGTGTAGATGCGGCCGTCGAGATGCCGCAACCAGGCCTTGGCGTCGTCCCCCGGGTCCTGCGCCTCCGCACCCGAGGGGCAAGAGAACAGCAACAGGAGTGCGAAAAAACACAAGCGTCTGGACAGCTCGCTACTCCAATAGCAGCGTGATGTAACGGTGGACCATGGCACCCTCGCCTGAAAGCAAGAACTGCTCCCCATACGGCCCATATCCCGCCGCAAAGATGCGAAGGGTCACGTTCCCGAACGGAACGTGGTCCATGCGGAAGGTGCCGCGGTTCGTCGTGTATCCGAACAGGCGCGGACCGATCAACTGTCCGTTGCTGTCATGGACCGAGAGACGCACGAGCGCCGCCATCACGGGATTGCCCGCCGGGCCGGTCACGTCCGCCGTCACGACCCCGCCGGTCTGCAGTGTGATCTGCACACCGTTCTCGTGTAACGCGCGCGTGATCGGCGAGATCTCTTCCAGCGCATGGTCCGGGTGAGATGCGATCAGCCGGTAGGCATGAGCACCCATCCCCTCGATCTGGAAGCGGCCAAACTCGTCCGTGTCGCGGGAGACCGGATCCTCAGACGTCAGCGCTGGGATCAGGAGGTCGATCCGGCAATTACGCAGCGGCGCCCCGAAGCTGTCCGTGACCACACCCTCGAAGACCCACTCGTCGTCCAGGACAAGATGCACTGGTGGAACCGTCCCCGACACCGGCAGGTTCACCGTCGCCGTGGCCGCCCCGTACCCGGGCGCAGTCGCCGTCAAGACGTACTGCCCGCCGGGGTACAGCGAATCGAAGGAGAAGTCCCCGCCAGAGCTAGCGCTGACCACTCCGGCGGACTGCATACGGAACCGATCATAGGCCGACACCAAGACCGGGACCTCCGGCGGGAGTGAGGCCTCCGTAGACCCGACCGTAACCGTCCCCTCCAGGTGTCCACCGAGGGCAAGGCCCACGGCCTTATAGGACATCCCACCGGGCGTGATCGAATTCAGTTGAATCCGTCGTGGCTTGTAGCGCGGATGACTGACCTCCAGGTACCCGTCGCCCGCACGGACACCGGTAAAGTGGAACCCGCCGCGCTCGTCGGTGGTCGCTGTGAGAGGCTGGGAGGTGACGCCCATCTGCAAAAGAACGTTCGCACCCGGGAGCACCGCGTGCGTGAGGAGATCCGTGACCTTCCCCGCAACCGTCGCGGCGCTTGTCAAGGTCACCTGGTGGGTTCTTGTGGCGTACAGGTTCACCGATTCACGAGCGTACGTCTCGGCCTGCACGTGGATGACGTACACATGGCCCTCGCGCCGCTGAATCTCAAATTCTCCGTTAGCATCGACGGACACGACCTCGGAGACGGGCGTATGGAACGGGCTGCCACGGTCGCTAAACACGTTGCGCCGCTCGTTGACGACGATGATCGCATCGTCCACGGGCTTGCCCTCGGGACCGACCACGAATCCGCGGAACGGATCGCGGCGCGGATATTCCGACCGATCTCCTGACGATCCACGACGCCCACCGCGTGGGCGTTGATCCGGATGCAACGCCCCCGCGCGGGGAGAACCGCTGGGTGAACCGACCGCGCTGTCGGAGACGCCGGTCGGGTCGCCAGTCCCACGGCGGTTCGCATCAGAGAGCGCGGCGTCGGGTGACACGCCGGACTCAGCCGCCACCCCTGTAGTTAGGACGTCGCGCACCGCCCCCGCGTCC
>JABSRK010000040.1 GCA_013213915.1 Planctomycetota bacterium | reverse complement strand
CCTTCGACCCGCGCGACCCGATCGATGGTCCGGTACAGCTTTCGCATCGCGCTGCTCTGACCGACGAGTCCCGCGAAGCTGCCAGCATTCGATAGCTGCTCGCGCAAGACACGATTCTCGGCGAGCAGGCGCGCCTTCTCTCCAGCCTTCGTAACGGTGGCGAGGAACTCATCCGTCTCAAACGGCTTCGCGAGATAGCTCTCCGCGCCTTGTTCGAGGGCGGCGATCGCATCCTTGATCGATCCATAGGCGGTCATCAACACCGTGAGCGTTCCGGGCGCGCACTCCCGCGCCTTGGCAAAGAGCTCACGCCCGTCCATCCCCGGCATACGGATATCCGTAACCATGACGTCGAAAGCTCCGGCCGCGAGCGCCTCCAGCGCCTCCGAACCGTTCCCAACGACCGTCACCTCGCACCCCTGGCGCTCGAGCGCTCGCACGAGAAAATGGCGCATGCTCTCCTCGTCATCAACGACGAGGACACGAAGCGCATCGTCATCCGGGTTGGTACGCCTGTCAGCCACGCTCATCCGCCCTCCGCATACGGAAGGTCAGCCACGAAGACCGTGCCCCCATCAGGCCGATCCTTGAACGTGAGCGAGCCACGAAGCGCCTGGACGATACCGTGGGTGATCGCGAGGCCCAGCCCCGTCCCGCCATCGAGTTCCCTGGTGGTGAAGAACGGCTCAAAAACGCGGGCAGCGTCGCCGGGAGGGACCCCTCGACCGCGGTCCTTCACTGACACCAGCACACGATCCGCGCGGCACGTCAGATCGACCTCAACGACGCTGCCTTCGCCGGATGCCTGGACAGCGTTCTGGACGAGATTCAGGACCACCTGGTGGAGCTCGATGGGATCGCCGGCCACGGACACGTCGCTGTCATCCCCCGCACCCCTCAATGCGACGCCCCGTTCCTGCGCCGCCGGCGCCACCAACCGCAGCACTTCGGCCACGACGTCCGCTAGATCGACCCGCTGGCGCTCCTTGCCGCCGGCCTGGCTGAAGGTCTGCAGACCGTCGACGATGGTCCGCCCACGACGCGCTGCGCGCACGATGACGTCGAGCGTTTCCTGCACGCCAGCTTCCGAAGCATCCGCACGCAGGTCTTCCGCGCAGCCCCGGATCCCGCCGAGGAGGTTGTTGAACTCGTGTGCGATGCCCCCAGCCAACGTGCCGAGCGCGGCCATCTTCTCCTGACGGACGAGTTGTTCCTGGGCTTCCTTCAACCGGGCGTTCAGATCCCGCGATTCGTCAAGCGCGACAGCCAACGCCGCGGTCTTCTCGTCCACCGAGCGTTCCAGATCCGCCTGCGTGCGCGCGAGCTCCACCGCCCCCGTCGCCATGGTCTCCCCGGTTGCGGCGAGCTTTGAAGTGAGCGCACGCTGCCGTCTTCCCAGCAGCCAGACGGTCGGGATCAGGACCGCCACCGCCAGGCCGAACATGCAGAGAATGACCCGTCCGCTGAGCGCCTCCATCTCCTGCGACAGAGCCTCACGGTCGGCTTCCAGTAGTCGGGCATTGGCCTCGCGGCGCGCGCTGGCGTCCACCTCCGCGATCTGAGCAGCGGCGGAACGCGCCTCCGCCCCCAGGATCGTCCGACGGGCCTCCAGGATCGCATCCCGTTTGTCCGGATCGGTGTCAGCGAGCGAGATCGCTTCCTCCAGGCCCCGCTCCACACCGGCGACGCGCGCATTCTCGATGGCCAGGCCCGTCTCGCGACGCGCCTCGGCGCCCTGCAGCTCGCCCTCCAGCACCCGCATGTGCTCACGAGATTTATCGCCGGACGCAGACGCGACCCATGCACCCATGCCCAGGGCCATGACACCCAGTGCGACGATCCCACAGCCAATGACAGCCACGGGCCTCATCGGAGAGCACCCGCGTCGGCGCCGTGAACCCGGTGCGCCCACGCCAGACGGCCGGCGCTTGAAGGCAGGCCCGCCTTGCGCCAGGCCTCCAAGTGAATCGTCGTGAGTGACGGCACCTGAGTAGATGCGAGACGTGGCCGCGCAAGCAGGCCCACGATGCGCAACGCCGCGACGTCCAGATCCGGAATGACGCCGATGGCGCTCGAGGAACGCGCGAGCCACGGTGCGGTCGTGACGGTGGGCACGCGGTTCTCGGCGCACAACTGGATCAGGGCCTCCACCGACGAGAGAGCGTCGTGGTCGTCGTGGATGAACAGCGCGTCGTAGACGCCGCGGATCACCGCCGCTCGGTGCAGCGGCAGGCACTCTGCCGTGACCGTGACATCCTCGGCGATGGAAGCCCAGCTTGCGCTCCGACCCAGGGCGAGCACGCGACGCGTACCGGGCAACACACGGCGGATCACGCGACGCACGCGAGACGGTGGGACCGCAAGCGACACGTGCCCGAGCACCGTAGCCCGTGGACCGGGCGAGGAGACGCCCTGGGCAGCCATGATCAACCTCGCCGGGCTGAGCCCGGAGACATCCGTTCCGTGCAGAACGATGACGGTGTCACGCGGTGTAAGCGTCACCCGCGGCGTGTGCTCGAGGAGTCGTCGTTCGCGGAGGCACGCACGGATCCCCGCCGCGAGCGCCCGCTCCGTCGGCACCCTCTCCAGAAGCCGGACGAACAGGCGCCCCGGTCCTCCCCGTGCCGGGTCCTGGCCCTGGACGGGAGCAACCGTCAGCAAGAGGGCCAGCGTCAGCAGGACGCACGTCACGGCGCCATGTTACCCAAGGAACGCAAGCAGCCGCCCCGTCCGGTAGATTGGAGCGGCCCGGAGCCTCCTATGAAGCGCCCCCTCATTGCCTCCCTCCTCATCGCCCTGGCCATCTTCATGACCCACGGGTCGGCGCCAGCCCAGGCACCGGATCCCCTCGCGCTGCCGTTCCCCGAGGCCGGAACCCTCAAGGAACTCGGCGAATGGTGCCTCGCCGCCCAGCGATCGGCCCACGCCCGCATGGTCGCGGCGCGCACCGAGGGCGACCGCGCCCAGGTGTGCCGCATCCTCAACCGTCTGGATAAGGTCCGGCAACACGCCGCTCGCCGCTTCGGGGAGCTCCAAGCAACGGGGAGCGGTCGTCTGCGCCCTTGACCGCAGGCGGAGCATGAAGTTCTTCACACGCGTCAGCCCCGTCCTCTCGATCCTCGCCGCGGTCGCCTTCGGACAGGACCGGGAGCGCCAGGTCGTGGCGTTCGACGGGCATCCACGCGAGCCCGTGACCGTCGAGGGCCGCGCCACGTGGCTGCACGAAGCGGAGCACATCAACGGCGGCGTCGGGGCGCTGCGGATCACGCCCTCCCCCGACCGACGGTTCTACGGCGTCACGATCAGGAGGCTGCCGGCGGCCCATCCCCGAGCGCTCCGGATATCGGTCTTCAACGAGGGTGACGCGCCGGAGAAGTGGTTCGTCCGCATGCAGCGCTTCGAAGCGGACGCGAGGAAGCGCAAGAACCTCGCCTGGGCGTCCTCGACTCACGTGCTGCCCCCCGGCTGGAGTGACCTCGAATACGACCTCACCAAGGTCGTGAGCGAAACCGGAAAACAGCCCATCGACATGTCAGCGGGGATCGGCACCTTCCGCATCTCCCGACGAAAGCGGCGCGACGACGACGCGGGCCTCCGCGTTGATCGGCTGCGCTTCGTCGGTGAAGAAGACCCGCGCGCCATCCGCCGCCGGCTGGCCGCGGCGTTGAAATCCGAGAACTTCTTTGAGCGACGCCGTGACGTCAGGTCCGCCCTGACGCTCCTGCCTGACTCTGAACGCGTCGCGGCTGCGATCAAGCTGCTCAAGCTACCGGACGCGTTACCGAGCACTCGTCGCGCAGCGCGCGACGCCCTCGCGTCCGTGGCCGACGAGTCCGCCGTCAGCCCGGTGGTCGCCGCACTCGGTCGGGCGCGCGGACCCATGCGACTCGAGCTGCTGTGGGCGCTCGCATCCATGCCCTCGGGTGTGGCGCGCAGAGAATCCCTGCGGCTGGCCGTCGCAGCGGAGACACCGACGCCGGACCGGGCCGCGTTGCTGCAGGCGATCGGCCGGCGCGGCGCGACCGATGTCGCCCCTCTTCTCGAACACATCCCCGCCAAGCGTCCCTGGCCCGAGCGGGCGGCGTTGATCAGGTCGCTGCGCGACTGCGCGACACCCGACGCGGTAGATGCGCTCATCACGATCCTGAAGAAGCCCGGGTCGGTGCGGGCGGCAGATGACGCAACCTCCACCCTGACCCGGCTGACCGGAAAGGACCTGGGCTCTTCAGCTTCCGCGTGGGACGGGTGGTGGAAGGTGAACAGGGATGGGGCGACGCTCAACGACACCGGCACCCGCCCGAAGATGGATTACGCCACCTACTACGGGATCCCGGTCCCCAACGGGCGTGTGGCGTTCGTCATCGACCTGTCCGGATCGATGAGGGAGCCCGTCAAGGGGGGGCGAGCGCAGGAGCACGTGGAGCACGCACCCCACCTTCGCGGCCTGGAGATCAAGAGCCGACTCGACCTCGCGAAGGAGGAGCTGGTGCACGTCGTCCAGAACCTCCGCCGCGAAGCGTGGGTCACCGTCATCGCGTACGGCGATTCGGCCCAGCCCATCGTCACCACCAAGGGCCTCGAACGCGTGACAAAACCACTGCAAGAGAAGCTCGCCCGCCGTGTGCGCGCCTTGTCACCGTCGGGCAATACGAACATACACGACGGTCTGTCCCGCGCGTTCCACCCAGAGCGCAAGCCATCCAAGTCGGACGTCGTGAAGGGGCCGGATACGTTGTTCCTGCTGACAGACGGCAATCCCTCCACAGGCACCTACACGAGCCGCATCGAATTGCGAGACGCCGTGCTCCAGTGGAACCTGGGGCGTATGATCCGCATCAACTCAGTCAACGTCGGCGCCTCGCAGAGCCGCTGGCTACAACAACTCGCCACGGCCACGGACGGCCGGTTCCTGGACCTCACGTCCGAACCGGAGCGGTAAGAGCGGGGAAGTAGAACGGGAGGACGCCTTGAGCGAAAATCACGCCCCGGACACGGACAACATCGCCATCAGGCCGGCCCGCCCCGACGACGCCGGGGGCTATTTGCAACTCGTCGACGCCCTCGCAACATTCGAGAAGTTACCGACGCCTGACGCCGACGCGAAGACGCGCCTGATCGACCATCTATTCGGCAATCGGCCGAAGTACCGACTGCTGGTCGCGGAAGACGCGACCAAGGACAATCAGATCGTTGGCTACGCGGCGCACTTCCAGGCTTATTCGACGTTTCTCGCGCGTCCCACGTTTTACCTGGAGGACCTGTTCGTCCTGCCCGAATACCGGCACACCGGGCTGGGGCATCGCCTGATGGTCGCGTGTGCCAAGACCGCCGTCGCAGAAGGTTGCGGTCGCATGGACTTTCTGGTCCTCGACTGGAACAAGCTCGCTCTCGAATTCTACGAACGGCACGGGGTGCCGTGCCGTCGCGAGTGGCTGCTCCACCGTCTTCAGGGTGACGAGCTCCGCAACGTCGCCGGAATGGAATGATGGCGCGCCTTCTCCTCGTCGTGCTCGCGTGCCTCTCTGCGGCCCACGGCCAGGACGCGCCACGGACCAACATCCTGTGGATCTGGGCCGAGGACATGTCGCCGCTGACGGGTGCCTACGGGGAGGACATCCAAACCCCTCACCTCGACCGCATGGCCAGGGACGGGGTCCTCTTCGAGCGGGCGTTCACACCGACTCCGGTTTGTTCGACCTGCCGCTCGTCCATGATGGTAGGCGCGTACGCCACCACCTTCGGGCTCCACAACCACCGCAGTTCCCGGACCAAGGCTTCGCGCATCCACCTACCGAAGGGCATACGAACGTTCCCCGAGCTGCTCCGCGACGGGGGCTACTACACCTTCAATTTGGGCGGCAAGCACGATTACAACTTCGTCCACGACAAGAAGTCCATGTTCGACTCGCCGGGCGGAGGCGGGTTCTATCGCCCCAAGAAGGCCATGCCCTGGCGCAAGCGCGCCGATGGTCAGCCGTTCTTCGGGATCATCCAGGTGCAGGGGGGCAAGGAGCGACGCAAGCCGTCTCCCTCGACGCCCCGCAACGCAGTCCGCCTGCCGCGCTACTACCCCGACGTTCCGACATTGCGGGACTTCTTCGCCTACCAGTACGACTGCGCCCGGGTCACGGACGCGGACGTCGGCGCGATCCTCGCCGAACTCGAGAAGGACGGGCTCACCGACAACACGCTGGTCGTGTTTCATGGCGACCACGGGATGCGCTGCCTGCGCGACAAGCAGTTTTGCTACGACGGCGGCCTGCGTGTCCCCATGATCGCGCGCTGGCCTGCCCGCAAAGACCTCCTGCCTCCCGGGACCCGTCGCTCCGAAATCGTCGCTGTCATCGACCTCGTCGCGACCACCCTCGACGCCGCCGGCGTGGCGGTTCCCGCGTGGATGGAGTGCCGCCCGCTACTCGGCGAGGGTTACAGCCCTCGCGATCACATCATCGGGGTCCGCGACCGCTGCGATTTCACCATCGACCGCATACGCACCGTGCGCACGGACCGATACCGCTACGTACGAAACGGCTTGACCGACCGGCCGTACACCCAGCCGACATACAAGGACGGCCGCGGCGGGCTATTTGCATACGTGGAGGTCATGAAGCAGCTATACGCGGAAGGCAAGCTCGACGCCCGTCAGGCCTGGTTCATGGCTCCTGACCGACTGAAGGAGGAGCTCTACGACCACGCCGCCGACCCGGACGAGACCGTCAATCTCGCCTCCGACCCGGAACACCAGGCGGAACTCGTACGCCATCGCCATCTCCTCAACGCATGGATAGGGAAGACCGGTGACAAGGGACAGCAGCGCGAGGACGAAGCCGGTCTCCTCGCCGTCCTCCGGCAATGGCGCGACCGGTGCGTGAACCCGGAGTACGACGCTCTGAAGAAGAAGCACCCCGACCTGTCGAAACCGAAACGCGGTCGCTGAACGGAGGACAAGAGCCGGACGCGACGGCCGCGGCACGCCATCCGCGCCCTCTTTTGCTCACGGTGGGATTCGAACCCACACTGGGGGCATTTTAAGTGCCCTGCCTCTGCCGGTTGGGCTACGTGAGCGCCGCTGCATGACGCAGCGGGGGTCATCCTATCCCCTGCGGCGCTTCGGCGGCCTGGTCTTGGAGACCCAGCGCCTCCAGTGCTGCTCGAACGCGACCATGTTGACCCCGTACGCACGCAGGAAGGCGCGCTGCTGGACCTCGAGGAGCGACTCGTCCTCGGACTTCGTCTTCATCTCATCCATGAACGTGCGAAAGCGGGCCTTACCCATTCCGAGCATGTAGTTGACCATGCTCCAAGCCTGAACGTGATAGCGGGGGTGCAACTCCTGATAGTGCGTGTGCAAGCCGAGCTTGGTAATCGGCCGGTGCTCGCCGGCGTTGACAAGCGCCTTCGCTTCACGCCACCAATCACGCTTGGTCCCGTCCTGGTCCCACTCCCAGCCGGCCCTGTTCGCTCGGTCTGGCATGCCGAGGAGGATGTACGTGTTTCGCACGTTCTTGTTGCGCCGCGCAAAGTGGTGCGCGATGCCGTTGGGAACCCACGCCGGCAGGTAGTGGTAGAACGCGCGATACTGGTAGACGAGGTCGTGCGCGACCATGTGGTCGAAGCGTGCGAGAAGCTCCCCATCATCGAGCCCTCCAGCGTGAAACGCGCCGATGATCACCTCCGTATCGCCGTGCCACCAGTAGCTGGCGTGCTGGCCCGCCGCGCCGAAGAAGTGGCGGCCGAATTCACGGTAGGGCTCAGGCTTCGGGAAGACATAGAGCTCACTCCGTCCCTTGGAGCCGTAGTGGCCACGAAGCCGAACCGGGCGGTGAGGGGTCTCCTCCGGATCGAGACACATGAGCTCCCGCCACATCTGTTCAAGGTGCAGGTATCGCAAGGCGAACACATGGGCGACCTGCGGGGGTGTCAGTTTGCGATTGAGCTTCTTCGCGAAGTGCCCCTCCAGCCGCTTGCGTTCGTCCTCAGAGAGTGCCTTCGACGGCATGCCAGCCAGGGTGAACACGAGCACCGCGTTGGGCGTCGAGATGGCAACGGGCTTGAGCTTGTGTTCCTTGACCCCCCACGCCAGGACACGGTCGACATCCTGCTGCAGGAGCTTGAGCGGAGGGACCGGCGCACGAACGTCTTCGGTCGCAAGCTGACCCGTCTCCCGCCAGTATGTGCTCCAAATCGGAGCGGAGGTGATGAGCCCGGCCGCGTTGCGCACGACCGGAGCGGGCTCCCACGAAGACGCCAGGGCAATGCGCGCACCTGGGTCCCCATCCACCGCCAGGTACCCGGGCTGCGCCGTGGCCGGAAGCGTGGCGAGCAGGATCAGCAATCCGACGAAGCCGCTCCGTGGCACGTCACTCCTCCTCCCGGTCGGACATGGGCAGGCCGCCCTCCAGATACGCGAACAGGGCGGCATCCCGAGGGGCGCCGCCCTGTCTTGGCCAGCTCTCAACGCGCGGGCACGAGGACCCGCTCACCTGGTGACGAGGGCACCTCGCTGCAAACGCACGAGGATGCTCTCGTGGAGCTTCAGGTTCCTCAGCTCCTTCTTGTACTTCGCGATAGCGAGCTTGATGTTCTGCTGGACCTTCCCGGTCACTGGATCGAACAGAACCGTCTCGTGACGACGGATCTCGTCCTCGGCCCAGGCGCGGCGGGCAATCACGGCGCCCATGGACGCGACAGCGCTGTCCAGCGACTTGGCGAAGTCGGACTCGAAGACCTTGCCGAAGGACTTGGTGAAGGGCTTGAAACTCGTCGCCTTGGCGACGGATGCGACCTTATCTCCGTTGGCCTTAAAGACCATGAAGGTCGGCTGCCCGAGGCCCTTGCGCGTCTTCTTGTCCTTGATGGTGCGGACATCGACGCGGAAGAGGTTGAAGTAGCGTGACGCGCTGATGAACTTCTTGTCACCCGACACCTTGGCCAGGCTCTTCATGTGGTCCTTTTTGGACGGGTCGTACACGAAGACGATGGTCGGAAGCTGCTTCATCTTCCAGCCGTTCTTCGCGTCGCGCGCTGCCACGGCCTGCTCGATGGTCATCTCGCGACCGTCGTAGCCCTCGCCGCCGTCGCGCGGGAGGAACGTGCCTTCCCACGGGAGCGTCACGGCGCCGAGCCAGAAGCTCTGTTCCGAACTCATGCGCGTCTTCTTGCCGCCGCGGTAGGGGCCGCGCACACCGCGACCACCGGCGCCGCGAGGCGTGGTGCCGCCGCGGCCGGACGCGGGGGTGGTTCCACCTGAAGGAGAACCAGGAGTCACCCCACCACCAGGACCGGGAGCGGGACCCGGAGCGGGAGTCGGTCCGGGGCCGGGCGCAGGCGCCGGAGCAGGAGCAGGATAAGCCGCAGGCGGGCAACCGCCGTAGCCGCCACCACCGCCACCCTGGCCACCGGTGCCACCGCCGGGACGCTGGGCGGGCAACGCTAGCGCAAGGGACAACACAGCCACCAAGCTCAGAAGGTTCTTCATCCTCGTCTTCTCCTCACGTCCTACCGGACTGCAGGGTCTCCACGCGCGCTCTCGTCCCGCTGCGTGGACGATCGACACCGCCCTTCTCAAGGAAAGTCAGCGGCGGGCACCAGTATGCCACGGACCCCACGACCCAGGGAACAGCAGGTGCGAAGCTTTGCCGTGACAATCACTTACGCGCCGCTACGGAACAGGCCGAGGAACACGTACCGCCCAATACGCGGATTCTCTTTCAGACGCCGGACGCAGTAGGCGTACCAATCGCGACCGAAAGGGACATACACGCGCAGCCGACGGCCTTCGGCCACGAGCCGGTCACGGATGCCCTCGGTGACGCCGAGCAGCATCTGGAACTCGTAGCGGTCGCGGGCCAATCCGCGCTCGTCCACGGCAGCACGGCCAGCATCTACGAGCGCCGGGTCGTGGGTCGCGATCCCGACGTACGAGCCTCCGTCGAACATGGCATCAAGCACCCGCCGGTAGTTGTCGCGGATCTCCTCAACGCCCTTGAACGCAATCTCCTCGGGCTCTACGTAGATGCCCTTGCACAGGCGATACGACGGCGCCAGGTCAGTGAGCGCATCCACGTCAGCGCCCGTACGCCTCAGATACGCCTGCAGCACGAGTCCCACGTTGTCACAGCCGTCCTCGCGCAGACGCCTGTAGATCTTGAACGTCGCGTCTGTGCAGGTGCTGTCCTCCATGTCGATGCGAACAAAGTTGCCGAGGGACGCGGCGTGGGTCACCAGGTTCCGCACGCGTCCGTACGCATCGTCCTCGTTCAGCAGCAAGCCGAATGCGGTCAGCTTGATGGAGATGTTCGCGTCGAGCCCATCCGCATGGATGCGATCGAGGACCGCCCGGTACTCCGTGAGCGCAGCATCCGCCTGGGCGGGCTCTTCCACGAACTCGCCCAGCAAGTCGAAGGTCGCGCAACATCCCCGGGAGGCGAGGCCGTTCACGGCATCAACTGCGTCATCGAGCGTCTCGCCCGCCACGTAGCGCCAGGCGACGCGACGCACCATGAACTTCGGGATGAGCCCGATGGAGGCGGCGATCAGGCGGTCGAGGAGCGCCAACTCAGCCTTCCTGACTCTCCAGCCAGCGCTCCGCCTCGATGGCGGCCATGCAACCTGACCCGGCCGCCGTCACCGCCTGTCGGTAGAAAGAGTCCTGCACGTCGCCGCAGGCATAGACGCCGGGGATCTCCGTCGCAGCCATCCCCGCCTTGGTGACGAGATAGCCCTTGTCGTCCATCTCGAGTTGGCCCTCGAACACCTGCGTGTTCGGCACGTGACCGATGGCGAGGAAGACGCCGCCCGTCTCGTGGTCCCGCTCCTCCCCCGTCTGCGTGTCCTGGACACGCGCACCGGTCAGGCGCTCGCCCGGTTTCCCGAGGTACCCGGTCAGGGTCGCGTTCCACATGAAGTCGATCTTGTCGTTGGCCAGCGCGCGCTCCTGCATGATCTTGGACGCGCGCAGCTCTTCACGACGGTGAACAATGGTGACCTTGCTGCAGAAACGCGTGAGGAAGGTCGCCTCTTCCATGGCCGAGTCGCCCCCCCCGACCACCAGGACGTCCTGGTCGCGGAAGAAGAAGCCGTCACAGGTCGCGCAGGCCGATAGCCCGTGACCCATGAAGCCGGGACCGGCATCCGTAGGCTCCTCGTCCGGCAGCCCCAACAAGCGCGCCGAAGCACCAGTCGAGATGATCACGGTCCTGGCCGTCCACTCCTTGTCGCTGGTCTTCACCGTGAACGGCGAGCCGCTCGTCAGGTCAGCCTCTGTGACCCAGCCCGTTTCGATCTCGGTCCCGAAGCGCACCGCCTGGTCCCGGAACCTCTGCATGAGCTCGGGCCCCATGATGCCCTCCGGGAAGCCGGGGTAGTTCTCCACGTCGGTGGTGATCATGAGTTGGCCGCCCGGCTGCTGCCCCTCGATCATGAGTGGCTGGAGATTGGCGCGGGACGCGTAGAGCGCCGCTGTGTAGCCCGCGGGCCCCGACCCGATGATGATCACGTTGCGTGTGTCGGCCATGATGGAGTCGCTCTCTCGTGCGGTGGGCGTGGATCGTATAGGTGCCCCGACACCCCATCAACTCGCCGAAAGCGCTCCTTGCGGGACCCCCAGGTGTCAGTATCGTGCACGGTCTCTCCACCACACCCGGGATCGCGAGATGGATATCACCGAGCTCGTCACTGCCAATCGAATCGTCTCCCTGAAGAAGGAGAAGACGAAGGACGCCGCGCTGAAGACCCTCGTCCGGTGCCTCGCGAAGACCGAATTCGTGGCCAAGGAGAAGGAGCTGGCCAAGGCGATCAGCGACCGCGAGCGGATCCTCTCGACGGGCATCGGCCAGGGGATCGCGATCCCTCACGCGAAGATCCCGAGCGTCAGCGGCTTCGTGGCGGCGCTTGGCATCTCGAAGAGCGGCATCCCCTTCGACAGCCTCGACGGCAAGCCCGCTCACGTCATCGTGATGATCGCGGGCCCCGAGGGGCAGAACGAGGAGTATCTGCGGATCCTCGCGCGCTTCACCGGCACCCTGAAGCCGGAAGAGACGCGCAACAGGATCATCGACGCGGCGAAGAAGACCGACCAGGTTCTGGGGATCCTGGCCGAGACCGCCTGACGGTCCACCGCCAGGCGAGGACGAACCAGGCCAACCAGGAGAAGCGTCCCAGCAGGGACAGCCCGGCCAGGTAACGCGCCACGAACACGGGCCCCGCCAGCACACCCCATGGACGCTCGGCCCGCTTCTCCCGCATCCACACGACCGGCCACGCGTCTCCCCCGGTCCGCAGACGTTCCAGCACCGCGTCACGCCGCGCCGCGGGATCGTCCGGGAAACTCCCGGGCAAGAAAGTCACACACGGGCTCCCCGCCGGGATGCCGTGGTCGTCACTACTGGCGACCCGGAGCAGCCCGCGATCGCGACACAAGGCGTCGATGGCCTCTACCCGGCGACGGCCCTCAGGATCGGCCTCCCAGTGCCGATTCGCGACCTCGAATCCGTCGGCGCCCGCCTCAGCCAGTTCGACCGGACTCGGCAGATGGTGCGCCGTCCCGTCCTCTCTCATTTTCGCGAGGGTCCGCCAATGGTGAGCAACGAGGACGACGGCCCCGTGTTGCTTGGCGACCCGGACGGCTTCTATACCGCGAGCACGAGCGGTCTCGCCAGCCTCGGCGAGGGGCGGCACGACCACACCCATGACCGCGTCGAACGCCCCCGAACCCCCGAGGATGAGGAGGTGCAGGTACGCCTCGTCGCCGTGGCGGCCGCCGCTCCATTCCAGACCCGGGAGCGCCCCCGGCGCAGGCGGTGGCGCGTCGTGGTTGGTCAACGCGACGACATGGACGCCGCGTGCGCGCTTGCGCGTGAGCACTTGCTTCCACGGGAGCGCCCCGTCCACCGGATCGCTGCCGTGCACGTGTGGATCGAAGAAGACACCCTCCACATCGTGAGCGAACCGGTCCGCGGGGAGGCGCCCCGTCCAGAACAGCCCCCCCCAGGCGATGAGGAGACACAGCGCCAGTCCCAGGACCCGGCGTCGACGCGGCGGAGGCGCCATCCAAACGGCTGCCAGCAGGACGACCAGCAACCAGGGGGCGGTCTCCACGGCGAGGCGGCGCGGGCCGGGCGCCCACGCGACCTCCAGCGGCGGACCGACGAACGGCTCCAGCAAGGATCGCCACCACGACGGATCGAGCCGCAGCCCATCGATCGATTCCATGGTCACGGGATCGACGGGACGGGTTCCCCCCGACCAGGCCCAGGTGATCGCGAGTACGCCGGCGAGGATAGCGAGGGGCCGCCACCTGGCGCTCATCCGCGGATCTCGAGTTCCCAACGCCCACGCCAGCGCCGCACACGTAAAGCACGCCACACCGACGCCGGCGAGCGTGTCGGACGGGAAATGCACGGCGAGGGCCACGCGGTCCCACATCATCAGCGGCACGACGAGCAGGAGGAAACGGCGTCCACGAAACGGCGGCAGCGCAAACCACATCGCAACCACGAACGCAGCGGCGGTGGTGACGTGCCCGGACGGGAACGAGCGTCGGTCTGCATCCTCGACGAGGATGCGCAACGCCTCCAGACCGTGAGCGTCGTGTTGCGGCCGCGCGCGACCGACCAGGTCCTTCAGGATGCTCGTCACACCGTTGGCGAGGAACGGGGCGGCGGCGAGAAAAAGCCCACCACGACGCTGCGCGGGCGTCCGACCGCGCACCCAGAGGGCTCCGCCGACAAACAGGCCGCCGGCAAGAACCACCACGGGCACGACGTGGTGGAAGAACTTCAGGCACGCATCGACGACGTCGCCCTCCGCAGCGTTGAGGGTGACCACGATCGCCGGGTCGAGCGGCAGCATGAGAGCTGCGCCGGCGAAGAACAGGCATCCGACCAGCAACAGGCGCTTCAGCGAGGGGGTTCGAGGATCATCCAGTGGCATCGTCAGGGGCGCTCTCGGCCGGAGGTTACGGCAACGGACGCCGGGCGTCCAAAAAGAGGCCAAACGTGTACACAGCAGGAGGTTAGGTGCAGCGCGGAGCCCCTTCTTCGTGTGCTATGCTTAACCGCGACCCGAGACGTCTCCCGCAGTCCGCGCTGCCCCACGCGGGCAGGCTCCAGAGCGCCATGCACAAGAAACCCGGAAAAACCCGCTTCATCTGCACGATCGGCCCCAAGATCCTGGACGCCGAATGCCTGCGGCGTCTCCACGCCTCCGGCATGAACATCGCCCGCGTCAACGGGTCTCACGGCAGCCTGGACGACGTTCGCAACATGGTCCAGGTCTTGCAGCAAGACCTCCCAGAGGGGGTGGAGATCCTTCTGGATCTCCCTGGGAACAAGATCAGGACGGACAACATCTCCGAGCCCATCGAGCTCGAGGGCGGGCAGAAGTTCGTCCTGAAGCCCGAGAACCTGACCTACCGGGCCCTCTTCAGCCGCCTGCAGCCTGGCTGCCGCATATCCGCCGCAGACGGCGCGATCCAGTTGGAGGTCACGGGCCTGGACGGCGAGAACATCGAGACCCGGGTCCTGGTCGGCGGGCAACTGGCGAACCGCAAGGGCATCAACATTCGTGGGATCCACGACACGATCCCGTTCGATTTCGAGCGCGACATCTCGCTGCTGAACATCGCCATCGAGGCGAATATCGACTGGGTCGGGCTCAGCTTCGTGCGCTCCAGCGAGCACGTCCGGCGCGTCAAGGCCCAACTCGTCGACACCAAGGTCGGCGTCGTCGCCAAGATCGAGACGTCGGAAGCCGTGGAGAAGCTCGATCGCGTTCTCCATGAATCGGACGTCATCATGATCGACCGCGGTGACCTCGAAGCCGACATCGGTCGCGAGAACGTCCCCCTGGTCTCGAAGCAGATCATCCGCCGTGCCCAAGAACTCGGCGTACCTGTCATCGTCGCGAGCCAGTTCCTCTGCTCGATGCTGGACAAGCCCCTCCCCCTCATGGCCGAGGTGTCCGACATCGCGAACGCGGTCTTGGACGGCGCCGACATCCTGATGCTGTCCGAGGAGACGGCCATCGGCGCGCATCCGTTCGAAGCCGTGGCCACCATGCGAGACGTGGCCTGGAACGCCGAGAAGCACGTCGCGGCGGCCTACGAGGTCGTCATCCTCGCGGCGGGCTCGTCGACCGGTTTCGGGTCGCTCACCTCGAACAAGCACAAGTGCATGCTGGACGTCGGCGGGACGACGATCATCCAGCACCAGTTGCAAAACCTCGCCGCGTGCGGCATCACGGACGATCACGTCACGGTCGTCACCGGCCACAACCACCGCCAGATCGAGGCGTACCTCACGGGTGAAGGCTTCCGCGGACGGTTCGTCTACAACCCGTGGTACGGCAGCACCAACATGATGGTGTCGCTGTGGCTGGCCCGGCCTCAGAGCAATCTCCTGGTCCTGTACGGCGACATCGTCTTCGATCGGGCCATCCTGGCTGACGTCCTGTCCACCAAGGGCAAGGCCGTGCTCGCCATCGACCAGGACAGCGAGCTCGGCCCCGAGGACGAGAAGGTCGTCGTCCGCGATGGCCGCATCGTGCGGGGCAGCAAGGACCTGGACCCCCGCGACTGCTTCGGTGAGTTCATCGGCCTCGCGCGTTTCGACGCCCAGGCGGCACGACAACTCATCCAAGCGATCGACGGGCGCGTCAAGGAGGGCGGCCTGATGGACTTCATCACGGCGACGTTCGAGGCCGCGGCCGAAGCGGGGCTCGACCTCTTGCCGTGCCCGACCCAGGGCCGGCCCTGGAACGACAACGACTGCCTCGCGGATCTCGATCGCTCCCGCGACAAGGTGTTCGGCGAGATCCTGGCGGCCCACAAGGCACGGGACGAGGCACCCACTGCGGCCCGCTGAGATGGACGCGCTCGTTGATCGTCGCCTTCTCGGGGACGCGTGCGCCCAGGCCGCCGAACGTGCCCGAGGGCTGCGTCGGCTCCCTCTCGATAGCAACCAGATCCTCGATCTGGAGAAGATCGCCAACGGCACCTTCTCGCCGCTGACGGGGTGCATCGGATCGAGAGACTACCGAAGCGTCTGCGACGACTTGCGCCTCGCGGACGGGACGCCCTGGTCCATCCCGGTCCTCCTTCAGGTGCCGGACGCGCTCGCTCACGACCTGTCGGTCGGCGAAGAGATCCACCTGTGGAACACCGCCGAGGACCGGTCGTCCGGCCTGTTGACCGTCGAGGAGGTCTACGACATCGACCTCACGGAGCAGGCGGAGAAGGTGTACGGAACGACCGAGCGAGCGCACCCCGGCGTCAACCGGATGATGGAGGGTGGCGCGACCTGCGTCGCGGGCCCTGTCTGGCTGCTGCGACACTCGCAGAGCCTCATTCCGCCTGCCTACGACCTGAACCCCGCAGACGTGCGCGCCGAGATCGTCCGGCGCGGCTGGAAGACGGTGACCGGTTTCCAGACGCGCAACCTCGGGCACAAGGCCCATGAGCACCTGCAGAAGGTCGGACTCGAACTGACCGACGGGTTGCTCATCCACCCGTTGATCGGCTGGAAGAAGCCGGGCGACATGCTCCCGGAGATCATCCTCGAGGGCTACGAGCTCCTCGTAGAGCACTACTACCCGAAGGACCGGGTCATGCTAGCCGGACTGACGACCGCCATGCGCTATGCCGGGCCGCGAGAGGCCTTGTTCCACGCGATCATCAGGCGGAACTTCGGCTGCACCCACTTCATCGTGGGCCGCGACCATGCCGGCGTGGG
>JABSRK010000004.1 GCA_013213915.1 Planctomycetota bacterium | reverse complement strand
TGCCGTAGCGGAAGACAGGCAGACGAGGATCAAGGCCAACGCACGCATCATTGCGATCTCCATGGTGGACGGGCTGGAGCAGGTACAGAGCGCTCGTTCGGATCGAGGGAGAGGATATCTTCCGGACTGACCGACCGGAGAGTCGGGAGGTCGGCTCTCATACGAACATCGACATCGCTTGGCAATCCCACTGCCAACCGTGTGGATCTGCGCGCTCTGTTCCCGCCCGACCCTCGCGGTACGATCCGCCCATGCCTCGCCCCGTCATCGGCATCACCGCCGACGTCCACGATGGGCGTCACGCGCTCAGGCCCGCGTACGTTGACGCCGTTCTTGCGGCGGGGGGCGTCCCGTTGATCCTGCCGGCGAACGCGGACGCGGCGGCAGAGGTGGTGGGGCGTTGCGACGGGTTCCTGCTGAGCGGCGGTGACGATCCCATCATGGAGGCGTTCGGCGAAGCGACCCACCCGGCGGCCACCACCATCGATCCGCGACGCCAGGATGGGGAGCTCGCGGTCATCCGGGCGCTCGACGCGCGGCCCGAGGTGGCGGTTCTGGCGGTGTGCCTCGGTATGCAGCTCCTCGGACTCCACGCGGGCGGGAGTCTGCACCAGCACCTCGACGACGTGCTCGAAGACGCCGACGTGCACAAGGACGACCGGGTGCACGGCGTGGAAGGATCGATCGGGACCGGCCTGGTCACGAGCTGGCACCACCAGGCGCTCGCGGATGCGGGGCGGCTGGAGGTCATCGGGCGGGCTCCCGATGGCGTGATCGAGGCCGTCGCGGACGCCGATCGGCCCTTCTGCGTCGGCGTCCAGTGGCACCCTGAACGGACCGCGGATTCCGAGTTGGGGAGCGGTCTGATCCGACGTTTCGTCGACGCCTGTGCTCCCAAGTATTAGGCTGGGGGGTCTCTATGGAGACCGCCATGCTTCGCATCACCGTCGTCTGTTGTTTGCTCGCTTCCCTCGTCTGTTCTCAGGAGTTCATCACCGTTCAGGGCGGCAACGGCACGCCCGGGGGGACGGACGCGAACATCACGTTCTTGCCTGGCCCGTTCGCGGCGCCCTTCACGGTGACCGACTACGCGTCGGCGGTCGCGGGAGCACCCGCCGAGATCATCCCGAACGGGGGCTTCGGCTGGGGGAGCCCCCTCTCCAACAACCCGTTGGCGTTGTGGATCTCAACGGCCCAGTCCGGCGTTCAGCCCTCGGGCCTCTTCGCCGTGCCGTTCACGGTGAACAGTCCCGTCGTCGGGCTCGCCACCCTGTCGATCAACATGCTCGTGGACGACTTCCTGGGCGACGGGACGAACGTGGGCATCGCCGTCAACGGTATCCCCTTGCCGGGCTCGAACACCTCAACACCCGGCTCGTGGGTGAACGAGACGACGCTCTGGTTAGACATCTCGGCCATGGTCACCACGGGTCAGAACTACCTGTACCTGTACGGCAACAACACAGGTGGCCCGGGAGGCGTCAACTTCAGCGCCGACATCGCGGTGTTCTCGACGGGCGAGTACCAGGTCAATCAGCCGGGCGCGAGCATGGACATCGATGGACTCACCGGTGGCCCGGCAGGGCCGATCTACGCGTCGCGCTGCGCTGGCCAGAGCGTAACCCTCACGTTCTCGAGCTCGAACTCCGGCCTCCCATGGGAGATCGGCATCATGACCGGAGACCCCCTCGTCTCCGCGTCGGCAGGTGGCCTGGTCCTTGCCGACGGGCAGATCGTGAACGTCAACCTCGCCGCGCCGAGCATCACGTTCCTGAACAACCTGGGCTGGACCGCGCTGTTCCCTGCCCCGACTTTCCAGCAGATCGTGGCCATCGGCGCTACGACCACCACCAGCGCCCAGATGGCGATCATCGCTCCGGCACAGCCGAGCGGGCTGTTCCTGGGCGGTCCCAACGTGCTGGATACGTCGGCGGCCCAGACCCTGGTGCTCCTGTTGCCCGATGACGGCAACGCCCAGGTCGTCCTCGCCAACACGCCACTCTGCTACACCGGCGGGGTGTCGTTCTACGGGACCACCTACAACGATCTCTACGTCGGATCCAACGGCGACGTCACCTTCACCGCTGGAAGCAGCGACTTCACGGCGACGGCACTCGAGTGGCAGACCCAGATGCCGCGCATCGGTATCGCCTCGGACCTGGAGCCGAACAACTACGGCACCGTCGACGTGACCATCGCGGGACCTGCCGTTCAGGTGAACTACACCAACATCACCGAGTGGGGCACGGGCGGAAATGGGGTCAGCAGTTGGACCGTCGAGTTCAACGGCTCCCTTGCGCCCGTCGCGATCACTGGATTCACGACCGCCGGTACCTGGGGCGTCACGCCCTGCGTCGGCGGCATGAGCCTCGGCGCTGGTGGGACGCACCCGGCCCTTGTCAGCTTCGACGCTCTCGCGGGACTTGGCCTGCAGGCGAGCGCGAACGCGACGGACAGCATCATTGACGAGAACACGCTCGGGATGCTGATCAACACTGCACCGTGGACCGACATCCTGCTGCCGCTCGGCGACGGGTCCGCCTACATCGTCAACTGACGCCGGATTATCGCTATGCCTCGGTGACGACTAACGCCGAGTCGAGGTCCGGCCAGGCGCGATCACGGTCGTTGAGGATCGGGGATCGGGTCGGCCACGCGATGCCGAGTCGCGGGTCGTTCCACCTAAGCCCGCGTTCGGCGCTCGCTCGCTGGTGACGGGAGAGCTGATACTCCATCCGGGTGTCGTCATCGAGGGTCAGGAAGCCGTCGGCGAACCCCCTCGGGATGTACAGCATGCGACCGCCTCGGGAATCGAGGGCGACCTTCTCGTGCTGTCCGAATGTGGGAGACCCTGGCCGGAGATCGACGATCACGTTGAGCATCTGCCCGCTCAGGCAGCGGACGACCTTCGCCCCTGCCGCGCTTCCGGCCTGCCAGTGCAGGCCCCGCAGGGTATGGCGCGGAAGCGTCTCTGAGACGATGGTCCGCGTCAGGCGCCACTCGAGCCCTCGCTCGCGGAACGCGTGCTCGTAGGCCGTCCGTTCGGCGCCGTCGCCGGGCCCCGAAGGACCCTCGGGTTCGATGATCAGGGCGCCCTGCAGCGCGGTGTCCAGAAGCCTCATTGATGGACCCTCCCCCTGCTGGACCTATCGCATTTGTGGGGGTCGTCCATGAAACAAATCCGGCCGCAGAGTTGCCTTTTCTTCAACCCGGAAAGGCCAGCCCCCGGTCGTGTTTTTCGGGAGACCCCTGCAGCGTCTGCGAGGCCGGCGTCGATAGAGGGCCCGGAGGGCAGCTTCAATGATCGACGCCACCGCGGATCTCGCTCGCATGGTCAACGCCGTATTGGAGCGTCCGCCGTCAGGGGAGGAAGCGCCGGGGATGATCGACTCGGCGGCGCCCTACCGGGTCCTGGCCTGGCCGGACTACCGGTCGGATGGCGAGCTCCGCGACCTCATCCGTGACTACGCTCACCAACTCGCGGGGCGCGGCGACGTGAGCCTGTGCCTGCTTCAGGTGCCAGGCGTCGACCCACGTCTGGAAGACGCCATCGAGGCAACCGCGCGCGCGTGGTCCCAGGTCGTCGGGTCCTCCACGGCCGACTGCCTCCACTTCATCGACGACGCTCCGGGGGCCGCCTCCTGGGCGGCGCTCGGGCGTTCGGCGCACGCGGTGGTGTCGTTGGATTCATCCCGTGACTGCGACATGCGGCGGTCCTTCAAAGAGGCGGTCGGTGTCCGCGTGGTGGAGCGCCCGGCGCAGCTGCAGCCGTTGCTGAACGGGCTACGTGGCGTCGATCGTGCGACCGACACCCGGATGCCATGGGTCGCGTTGGGCTACGAGACGTGGCTATTCGATGGCGCGACCGTCGTTGATTTCGCGCCGGGTCCGCGGCTGCGGACCCAGTTCTTCGACGGGGCTGTCGTCGAGGTGATCGAGCCGCGTGCGTCGACCTTCGCCGAGCACTGCCGGTGGAGCGACCTGGATCGGGCGCACCGGGTATGGACGGGACCGCCGTCCGAGCGCATCACGGCGATCGGTCGCCGGGCGTGCCTCGTGGTCGTCGGCGATGCGCTCGAGTCCGCTGACGATCCGGCCCGCGCTCTCGCGACCGCGGCGTCCTATCTGGCGCCGGGCGGCGAACTGGTCGTCAAGAAGACTCGTGCGCTCGAATCCCTGCTGCCGTCCGTCGGACTGAGGACCGTGCGGAGCACGGCCGGCTTCACCGTCCTCACCTGATGATCTTCAGGTCGGCGCCGCGCGGTCGCGTTCGTCGACGACGCCGCCCGGATTCTCGTTCGCTCGCCGCATGACTCGGTCGCCGACATCGAGGCGTACCTACATGGAGTCCAGTCCGCAGAGGTAGAAGGGAGCGGCGTGGGCACCATCGAAGAGCGCGCGGACGATGTCGTCGTGATTGCGATCGCCGACTTCGAGTTGGTGTAGGCGCGCCGCCAGCGCCGGCGCCTCCGGCAACCAGATCATCCCGAGCACCCCAAGCGTCCCCGCGAGGCCGTGCAGGGCCATGGCCCGAGACGCTTCTTCCTTCCACGGCGCCGACATCACCACGAACTCGTCCAGGTCTCGGCGTCGGGCGAAGATCCCCGCCAGCAGGGCCGGCAGCGCGCCTTCGGAGCCGCCCCATTCGTGCACACAATTCTGCAGGTCGTTTCCCTTGCCCAGGACACCGTACGCGTCGATGTGCTGGTCGCGTTCGAGTACCCAGGCCTCGGTGCGTGGCACCGCCAGCAGGCGCCGCCACATGTCCGGTGTCCGCACGGTCGATGCGAGTTCGCGTTCATGAAGCGCGCGCACGGCCGGGAGGTCTCTCGACTCGATCGCGCGCACCCGCGAGGGTCCCAGGAGGTCCGGCAAGTCCCACCGGGTCACGCCGTGGAGGATCTCGCGGCCTGCTCGAACGAACCCCAGTTGTTCGTACAGGCTGCTCTGGCGCTCGTCCCACAGGACCACCACGTCGAGATTCGTTGCGCGTGCGTGTTCTTGCAGTTCCCTGATGCAGCGCCGGGCGTGACCCTGGCACCGGTGATGGGGATCGGTGGCGACGGCGCCGATGACGCCGACGCGGAGGTCGCCAACTCCGGGCAGCACGTACGTGTGTCGATACAGGGCCGCGTGGCTGACGGCCTTCCCGTCCAGGCGAACGACGACCCGTTCCGAACTCGCGTCAGATCCCACGAGCAGCGGCAGATCTTCGTCGCACGGCACGGCGGCGTCCGGGCGCAGCCACAGGTCGAGGGGAATCTCGCGCGCATCCGTGGCCGATGGGCGGTCGACGGTCGTCGCCGTGCCCACGGTCGGGGAGGAGCTGCGCGCCATTACAGGTAGTTGAGCAACGAGATGCTGTTTACGCGCGCGGCGAGGACGAGCGACGCCTGATACAGGGTCTCGAACCGCGAGAGGTCCGAAACGACCTTGGCGATGTCAGCGTCCCGGATTTCACCGCTGAGGGTGTCTATGGTGACTCCCATGTCGCCGAGCCGGCCTTCGATGGACTCGAGCTGTCCGGCTCGCGACCCGAGCACGGCGAGGGAGCGGCCGAGGCTGTCCATGCCTCGGTCCAGGTCCTCCAAGGCGACGTTGATCTGCGTGTTGATGTCGGCCGGTTGCCTCGACGGATCACGCAGGATGTCTCGGATCGCGATGATGGACGAGAGCATGTTCGACGTTCCTGGGTAGGTGACGTCCTCTGCGCCCGCCGACGAGATCCCGGTCGCGTCGATGTGCAGGACCGCGCCGGTCTCTGAGTTGACGACCTGCTGCGCGCTTGATCCGAAGTTGATGGAGACGGCCGTCAGTCCGCCGTCGGTGCTGAGGGTGCCGTCTGACTGCACGGGCACCACTGTTCCCGGCGCGAGGTTCGGAGCCATCGCCGACGTGTCGACGTGGATGACCTCGCCGTTCGGACCCGCCACCGCGAGGTCCGTGTCGGCCGACGTGAACGCGACGCCGGGGCCGCCGTTCAGGCTGATCGTCCCGTTGCCAGCCGCGTCGGTGGTGACGGTGATCGCGTGGTTGCTTCCGAGGATCGTGTCGTTGGCGGCCGAAGAGACCGAGGCGGTCAGCCCGCTCGTCCCTCCGTACGTTGTTTGCGTGTGCGTGACTTGCAGGACGTCGCGCCCCGTACCGGTGTCCTGCCCATTGGCGCCGGCGGCGGCTCCGGTCGATCCGTTGAACACGGTCGCGCCGCGTGTTCCGGAGACCAGGAGATCAGACCCGGGCATGTTGATCGGGAGACGCAGATCTGGAGCGACATCGACCTCTTGAAGGTCGCCGTTGCCGTTGTACTGGAGGCGTTGCAGCCCGTTGGCGCCCGTGACCAGCTCGAACGGGAGGTCGCCCGTCTTCGTGCCGGAGAACAGGAAACGCCCCTCGAACCCCACGTTGAGGTTGGAGACGGCGGTCTGCAGCAGGGCGTCGATTTCGTTGGCGATGCTGTCGCGGTCGCTCGCGGACAGGGTGCCGTTGGCGCCCTGGACGGCGAGTTCACGAACGCTCGCGAGAGTTCCGGACAATTCCTGGAGCTGGGCGCTCCCCACCTGCACCGCAGACCGGGCGCTCCCGACGTTCGAGAGGTAGCGATCGATCCCCTCGCGCTCGCCGTTGAGCGTCAGCAGCCGTCGTGTGCCGACGATGTCGTCACTCGGACGGTTGATGCGCCGCCCGGTCGCGAGTTGATTCTGCGCCTGAAACACACGCGAGAAATTCCGCGCGATGTTCATCTGCGAGTTAGAGAACAAGCGTCCAAAACTGATGCGTTCCATATGATCGATACGGTGTCGGGTTGAGTCTATTCACCAGCCGGATGGCTACAGGTTGATCAGGATGTCGTTGACTTCCTGGACGGTCTGCAAGAAGCGAGCGGCCACTGCGTACATCTGCTGGAAGCGCTCCATCTGCAGCAGTTCTTCGTCGATGTTGACGCCGGATATCTCCTCGCGTCGTGCTTCGAGCGAGTGGAGGACGAGCATTTGCGTTTCGAGGGTCTGCTCGGCGCGCGCGGAGTCGGCCCCCAGCTCGGTGATCAGCAGGCGATAGAACGCGTCCGGACTGTCGCCATCGAGGCCGTCTGCGTCGGACTCCCACACGTTGGCGAGCAAGAGCAGGTTCTGGTTGTTCCCGGGGTTTCCGTCGCGCGCGGCGGCGAGCAGATCCGAGTCCTCCAGGATCGCCCCATCGACGCTCATGGAGGCCGCGTCCGAACCCGTGAAGAAGCCGCCGAGACCTGTGGCGACGAGGATGTCAGACGTATCCGAGTCCGCCACGAGACGGGTCGAGAAACGATCCCCCGACGCGGCGCTCAGTTCGCCAGGGCCGAAGCTGATGGTGACGCCGTCCGCGAGGGTGAGTTCGCTGCCAGGAGCGTATCCGTCGCCGACGTCGAGCATCCCGACCAGGTTGCCCTGTCCGTCGATGACGCTGATCTGAAGATCCGTTGAGACGCCGATCGTCCCGGTGGCGGATGGAATGAAGGTCAGGTCCAGGTCCTCGGTCCCCTCGTAACTGCCGGTCATGGTCACCGACACGCCGATATCGGCGCCGGTTTCAAGCGCGGTGGAGAGGCCCATGGTCGCGAGCGGTCCGCCGGCGCCGTCCGCCAGTTGCAGCGTGCTCGACGTGCCCGATGAGGACGAGCGGATGACAACGCGTCCGTCGGAGACCTCGGCCGTGGCGCCCGTGATCTGAGAGTTGATGGCCGCCGCGACCTCGGTGGCGCTGGCAGCTGACATGTTGGCGAACTGGCCGGTCGCGAACGTCACCGTCTGCGGCCCCGTTCCGTCCACGTCGAGGGTGAACGAGTCACCGGCCGCGATCGCCTACGTCGCCTGAGCCGCTCCGGAGATCGTCGCTGCGGCCGACCCGAACGTGTCATCGAGATCGCCGATGGGCTGCACGCGATTGGAGAAATCGAAGCGTTTGTTGCCGAGGGCCGTGATGCGGAGTTGGCCGCCCGGGCCGACGTTTGCCGACAGGCCGGAGATTGAGTCCAGGGAGTCGACGAGTTCTTGCACCGTCATCGACGGGTCGATGGCGATCTGGGACTGGGTCACCGTGCCGGTGTCAAGGTCGGTCACGTTGACGTTCAGGGAGCCCGAGACGACGTCAAAAGGCAGCTCGGCCTGGCCGATGGTGTCGTCCAGGGGAGAGCCTGACCCGTTGGCGTCGTAAAAGACGTTGGTGCTGTGCAGTGTTTTGTAGCCGCCGTTGAGGGGGACACCGGTCGAGTGGACGCGGTTGACCTCCAGGATGAGGCTGCGCGCCAGTTGATCGAGTCCGGCCATGCGCTCATCGACACCTTGCTCCGCCAGTTCGAGGAGCGCCCGCAACCGCCCGCCTCGCGGCGTCAGGTCGTTCCCAGCGCCCTGGCTACGGACGCCCATGCGACCGTTCAGGGGGTCGATGTCGTACGCCTCGAGCTTGTATGAGCCACGCGGTGACACGAGGACGTTGCTGGCGCTGAATACGGTGACACGTCCGTCCGCTTCCCGGACCGAACGCACATCGATGTGTTCGCCGAGCTCCCGCAGGAGCGCCTCCTGCCGGTCGAGCAGGTCGGACGGGATGCTCGGTCCCATTGCGGCTTCTGCGATGCTGTTGTTCAGCTGGGCGAGCTCAGAAGCGATGCTGTTGACGACCACGACCTCGGTCTTGATCGCTTCCGACAGCCCGCGGCCGACGTTGGTCAACTGGCGGGCGATGGAGTTGAATCCGTCCGCGATGCTGCGTCCAGACTCGATGAGGCCGACGCGCCGTGCCGTGTCTTCCGGTGCAGACGTCAGGCTCGATACGTCGGCGAAGAACCCGCTCATCAGGCTGTTCAGCCCGTTGGGACCGGGTTCGCCGAACAGGGTCTCGAGTTGTCGGTAATGCCCCGACAGGACGCCGTATCGTCCGACCTCGGACTGCTGGTTGCGCAGACGGCCGACGAGTAGTGCGTCCGTGATGCGATCGACGCCGTCGATCGTGACGCCACGTCCGATCTGGAACCGGGACGTCGTCGCCATGGCGGGCAGCGAGTCGAGGCCCACCCGTTGCCGGGAGTAGCCCGGCGTCGCGGCGTTGGCGATGTTGTTGCCGATGATCGCGAGGGCCGACTGCGCCGTCGTGAGCGCCGACAGCGCCGTGTTGAATGAGACAGTTGTCATGTCACAGCTCCCGGTCCACGCACGCGTTCACCGGACGCTCCGTGCGGGTTCGCGCATCTCTGTCGTATGTCTCGCGCGGCTCTCCGTCGCTGAACACGGCGTGAACGAGGGCGCGGTTGACGTCGAGGCCGGTGCGGGCCAGGACCTGGTTGGCGCGCGTCGTGCGGCGCACGTTTTCGATGACGGCTTCCAGATTCAGGCGTCCGGACTCGAGCAGGGGACGATCGTCTTCGCTGGCGGCGTCGATGATCGCGTCGATCGTGGGTTCGCCCTCCAATCCGGCGCTTCGCCAGACGCTGCCGACGGCCGTCGCACGGCTGCGTGTCGCGGCCTCGAGCCGGCGCAGGCTGGCTTGAGAGCGGTTGACGAGGGCCTCGAGGCCGTCCAGGTTGTGGCGGACCATGCAGTTCCGCTGCTCGACCAGGATGTCCAAGAGCTCGGCCTGGGCGGACGCTTCCGCGTCCATCCAAGCGAGGAGGAGCTTGATATCGTCAGGTTTAAGAGAGCGCTGAGCGGTCATGGTGTCGCATTCTCCGACAGTGCCTTTTCGGACGGCGCTGCGTTCACTGAAGGGGCGTCCGGTGCCCAGCTTTCGAGGATGGCCTGGCGCAGGCCAGTGCCGGTGCCGGTTGCGAGCGATTCGGCGAGGACTTCGTCAAACAGTCCGCTGTATACGCTGGCGCCTGGCCCCTTCCCGAAGAAACCCTCGGGGAGGCTCTTGCGCATCTCTTTCACCAGCACGGAGAGGAACAACTTCTCGAGTTCCTTGGCGGCGTGCTCGTCGTTGCCAGAACGCGCAACATCGGTCGCCTTTGCAGCGGCGCTGTCCAGGGCGTGTTCGATGCCGGCGCGGACGGGATCGATAGAGTCGACGGTCATTGGATTCGTAGCTCCGCCTGCAGGAGTCCCGCCTTCGCGAGGTCCTGGAAGATGCTGATCAGGTCTAGCGGCGAGACGCCGAGCGTGTTGAGTGCCTTGGCGACCTCACCCGCGCCGACGGCCTTGGGAATCGGCACCATGGGCGTCCCCTTCTCGGAGATCTGGATGTCCGTCCTCGGCGTGACCACGGTGTCGCCCGGCTTGTCGAACGACGGGGCCACGGGCTGGGAGACGTCGAATCCTTCGCGCACGGAGATCGACAGGTTGCTGTGGGTGATTGTCCCGGGGAGGATGACGACATCGCCTCCGGCGATGATCGTTCCGGTGCGCTCGTTGATGACGACGACCGCCTTCTGGGTGATCTCCACGGTGATCTCGCCCACGTCCGCCACGAACGCGACAGGGTCGGCGACCCGCCCCTGAGGGATGGTGACTTCGACCTTGAGCCCGTCTACGGCCCGCGCCGTACCGGGGAACTTCTCGTTGATCTTGTTGGTTACGTTGCGTGCGTTGGCGAAGTTGGTGCGCCGCAGCAGCAGCCGGATCTTGCCGTCCTTGCTGACGACGCGCTGGGGGACCTCGAGTTCGACGGTCGCACCACTGGGGACGCGTCCGACGGTCGGGTGGTTGATCGTCTCCTTCGAGCCTGAAGCACCTCGTGCCGTAACGGCCCCCGTCGCGACGGGGCCGCTGGCGATGGCGTACACGGTGCGGTTGTCGAACCCCTTGAGCTGGGCGACCACGAGCTGGCCGCCGCGCAGGCTGGTGGCGTCACCGAGGCTCGCCACGGTTACGTCGATCTTGGAGCCGGGCCGCGCGAATGGAGGCAGATCTGCCGAAACGAGCGCCACCGCCATGTTCTCTGGCGGGACGTTGTTCAACGGGATGTTGAGCCCCATCCGCTTCAGCATGTTGGCTGCCGCCTGGCGGGTGAGGGTCGCGGCGTCTCCGGTGCCGTTGAGGCCGACGACCAGACCGATCCCCTGGATCGGGTTGGCGCGTACGCCCTCGATGTCGGCGATGTCGCGAATGCGGGCCTGGCCGGGCAGCGCGCCGCCGAGGGCCAGGGCGATGAGAGCGATGAGAACGATTCTGGGCATGTCCATGTTCCCGTTCAGAACGGCCAGACGAAGTCCAGCAGCTCCGACAACCAACCGCGGCTTGTCGTCGCGGTCAGCGGTCCTTGTCCCTCGTATGCGATCGATGCGTTCGCCACATTCTCCGAGAGGACGGTGTTCAGTGACGTGACGTCGTACGGGCGGACGATGCCGGTGAACCGGATCGTCTTCGTTTCCTGGTCCATGACGATGCGACGCCGTCCTTCAACGAGCATGTTGCCGTTAGGCATGACATCGATGACGAGTACCGAGATCCGGGTTTGCAGGACACCCTGCTTGTCGTACTTCGCATCGCTGATCATGTCGCGATTGCTCGATCCGGATACGGCCGGAAGCGTGTCGAACAGGTCCTCGAATATGGTCCAGGTGTCCAGGGAAGCGTCGAGGCTCGCGTCCTTTCGGAACTCGGTCTTCTCCTGGTTCTTGATCGTCTGCGTCTCGGAGATGACGACCGTGAGGACGTCGCCCGTGTTGCGGGCCGTCGTGTCGCTGATCAGCGACGGAGACGGACGGCGGGCGCTCCACAAGGACTGCGCCGGCGTCGCGGCGACGATCAAAGTGAGGACGATGAACAGCCGCATCACTTCGTCTCCTTGGCGGTGTCGAATCGGACTTCGACGGTCCCTGAGTCGATCACGACAGCGTGTACGGTGCGACCGCGATTCCCCGTACGCACGATGATGACTTCTCCCGGCGCGCCTTCTTCCATCGCGCGTCCGGTTCCCGTCACGGCGAGCGCGCCTGACAGGACACGCACCGTGACCGGGTCGTTCCGGAATACGACCGGACGCCCCTTCAGATCTCGACTCGAGATGAGCTTCCCCGGTGTCAGCGCGCGGCGTGTGATGAGGCCGTGGAGCGCCGACATCTCGGTCAGCGCGTCAGGGGAGGTCCCGTCCGCCATGCGCTCCTCGACCTTCACGTCTTCGGACGAGAGGGGCCGACCAGCGGGGACGCGACGCGCGACGACGAGCACCTTGTGACGTCGCTTCACGACGAGGCTTACGGGCACCGATGCCCCGGGCTTTCCATCGACGACGGCGCGTACGCGGAGCTTGACCAGCCCGACGAGGTGCGCGTTCGGAGACTCCTGGATGACCTCAAACCGCGTCGACCAGCGACCGGCCTGGGTCTCCAGGGGGCCGGGCGTTGCGACGGGACGTACGTTGGTGCCGTTTCCACGCCAACCGAGCGCGTTCCACAGCCACCGGCGTGCGAGGGTGCCGATCTCGTCGGAGGACAGCTTCACGGTCTCGGGCAGGACCTGCACCGACATGGCGCCGTCGAGGCGGATATCCATACGGCTGCCCGCGGCCTGCGCGACGAGTCCGCGCAGCGTGTCCATACCGAGCAGGCGGATACGGCCCGGGCCGGGCGCGTTGCCGAGGCGCAGCTGCCGGGCCTTCGCGACGGTCGTCGCGTCGATACCGGTAACGTCGGCCACGTCTCCGAGCCTCAGGTCGAGGCCACGGACGGTGGCGCGCTCGTGGAGCGTGGCGCGGACCGTCCTTGAGACCGATTCCCAGTCCTGTGTTTGTCCCTGCGCCAGCGGCGTCAGGGCGATCAAGATAAGTCCTATGCGAGTCATGGGTTACCGCGTGAGGTTGTTCGTGGTGTTGAGCATCTCGTCCGAGGTCTTGATGGCCTTGCTGTTCACCTCGAAGGCACGCTGCGCAAGGATGAGCTGGATGAGCTCGTTGGCGACGTCGACGTTCGATCGCTCGATGGCTCCCTGCAGGATCTGCCCCGCGCCTTCCTGCCCGGGGATGACGGTCTGCGGATCGCCGCTCGCGGCGGTCGCGCGGAAGAGGTTGCCGCCCTCGGAAGAGAGGCCAGCCGGGTTCACGAACCGGACCAGGGTCACCTGGCCGATCTGCGGGTTCGTGTCGTTGAGTTGGTAGGAGACAGTGCCGTCCTTGGTGATGGAGATCTGCGTCGCTTCCTGCGGCACGGTGATGGAAGGGATCAACCGGTAGCCGCCAGCGGTGACGAGCTCGCCATTCGCGTCCTTGGTGAAGTGACCGTCCCGCGTGTAGAAGCGCTCACCCACCGGGCCCTCGATCTCGAAGAATCCATCGCCCTGGATGGCCATGTCGAGGAAGTTGCCGGTCTGGGCGATGACACCCTGGGTGTGGGTCTTGGTCGTCCCCATCAGACGCGCGCCGCTTCCGATCTGGAGCCCCGAGATCCCTGTTCCCGAGCGCATCGCCGCTCCGGGCTGGGTCAGGGTCAGGTAGAGCAGGTCCTCGAAGTGGGTCATGCTCTTCTTGAAACCCGCGGTGTTGACGTTCGCCAGGTTATTGGCGATGACGTCGACCTCGGTCTGCTGAGCCGTCATGCCGGCGGCGGCTGTGTACATGGCCTTGATCATGAAACTCTCTCCTTGGCTCCTGACTAACCTTGCTTGGTCAGGCGTCCGAACGTGTCATCTATCACCCGCGCGGCGCGCTGAGCTGCTTCGAACGAGCGAGCAGCGTCGATCATCGCGACCATGCCGGAGACGGTGGATCCCTTGGGAAACTCGAGGTGCCGGCTGAGGACGATGGTCTCCGCTGCCGGTTCGGGTTTGGCGGCCCCCTCGGGGTCGCCGAACAACGTGTCCGACACGCGCCGCAGCTCGTGCCGGTGTTCGAATTCGACGAGACGCAGACGTCCGATCTGCTTCTCGCCCTGGCTGATGGCGCCCTTGTCGTCGATGACGATGGCGCCCGTCGATGCGGGGTCGATCCGGATCGGACCGTTCACCCCCAGAACCGCATAGCCACCGTGTGTGCGGAGCCCGCCGTCCGCGTCGACCATGAAATCGCCGTTGCGGGTGTAGACGATGCCGTTTGGCGTCTGCACCGTGAACATCCCCGCCCCCTGTAGCGCCATGGCGAAGGGGTCGTTGCGGGGGACGATGCGTCCCTGCTCGAAGACGGTGGCGTCGTACGAGCGGACTAGGCTGGCATCCCGCCCGAGCTCCTTGTCGAGCTGGGTGGCGAACGACTGGGTCGTCAGCAGGTGCTTCTGGTAACCCGGGGTTCGGGCGTGCACGACGTCCTTGGTCGCGACGTTCAGTCGATGCAGGACCGCCTGGAGGGCGCTGCCTACCGCGTGGTAGCCGTCGTTCATGTCTTAACTTCCTCCGTCCCGCGCCTTTGCGGGACCTTGGGCCAGTCTGTGGAGAGCAATGGGCGGGCCGCGGTCGGGAATTCACGGGGCTGGTGGTGCAAGCACGCCGCCCAGATGGGGTTGGGGCCAAGATGTCCCCGTGGCCGTGTTTTCCCGCCGCTCGCGGACACGGAAGGTCTTTCCGTTACGCCGGAAGATGTTTCCAGTTTCCCCAGGCGGGGCCCCGCAAGCTGGTGCGCGTCCGGAAATGTTTTCCGTGAGGCGTCATCGGTTGTCACGCCGAAGATGCAATCGGTGACGCGGTTCAGGCGGCTGCGACACCTGCAGGATCAGCGGAACAAGCGGGGATGCCGCGAGAGCGACGTCCACGCGACTGCTGGTGGCACGTTCCGGCCGTCGGGGGAGTGGCCGGAGCGTGAGAGGGAGATGAGCGGGACGCGCGAAAGTGCGTCCCGCTTTTTTTTTGCCTCCCCCATGCCGTGGAGATGACGGTGTTGACCGCTGTGCCCCCGCCGGGGCGCTTAAGGCGCGCAGGTTGGAGCGGGGACGCCGGCCGTCAGCGGAACGTGGTGGAGGGCCGGATCGAACGGCTGTTCGACCACGTCGCCGATGTCGAAGGAGTCGCCGTAGCAGAGGGTGGGATCGAGGCCCCACTTCTTCTTGTAGACCTCGAAGTTCTCGACCAGGAAGCGGTCGTAGTCCAGATTCGCGGTCTTGGCCGTGCGGCTGCCCAGGTGACGGATGAAGCAGTCCTTCGCGACCCGCATCTCGTAGCCCGCGATGCGGGTGCGGAGGCAGAGGTCATCGTCCTCGTAGCCCCAGCGGCCGTAGATCGGGTCGATGCCGCCGATACGGTCGATGAGTTCCCTGCGGCACATCATGAAGAAGAGGATGAGGCGTCGGCTGTACAAGTGCTCCCCGGCGTGTTCCTTGGTGAAGCGCCGCGCGAAGGCGTCCAGTGACTCCTTCTTTCGCTCGCGCTCCTCCGTCTTCTGGGAGCCGGAGACGTAGTCGGACATGGGGCCGACGATGCCGATGTCGGGCCAGGATTCGAGTTGCGCGATCAAGAGTTCACGCCAACGTGGGGTGAACATGACGTCGTTGTCGCTGAAGACGATGGTGCCGCCTGTCGCGACCTGCAGCCCGGCGTTGCGGGCGGCGGGTGCGCCGATGTTCTCGCCCATTTCGAGCAGCGTCACGTCCGGCTGTTCGCGTAGCCATTCCAGGCTGCCGTCGCTCGATCCGTTGTCGATGATGATCAATTCGTAAGGCCCGTCCGTGTGCTCGCGGAGCGTGGCGACGCAGTCCTTGACGTGGGGAAATCCGTTTAGGTTCGGGATCACGATCGATGTCGGACAATCCGCGAGTGTCCCCTCGGGAGGCGTGCAGATGGCGTCGCCGTAGTGGACCTGGAGCATGCCACGGAAGCATTCGGTGACCCCGAGCCGCGCGATCAGCGCCGTGACGCGATCGAGGAGCTCACGCCGCCGGCGAGATCCATGGGGGAACGTGCCGGCCTCGTTGACCAGCGCCGTCGCCTCGGCGACACGTTCGGTGTGCCCGATCCGTTCCTCCTCGTAACGCCTGCGTAGGGACAGCCACAGGCTGTCTGTGAATCCGGGCGTCCCGGACGTGCTGAAGATGGTGCGCAAGAGATCGGGCCGCTTGGTGAACAGCCTGGTCCAGTAGCGTCCGAGCAGGCGCTGCCGCTTCAGGTACCGCGGGAGCGACATGTCGTGGTCGTGCCAGGAGCGGATGCGCGGGTCATAGCGCACCAGGACGCCCTCGTCCTCGAGTCGGTAGCCCAGATCGCAGTCCTCGCAGATGGCGTGTCGGTACTCCTCGTCGAAGCCACCCACGGCGTCCACGGAGGCCTTGGGCACGCTCAGGTTGCATGTCCAGAAGAAACGTCCGCCATGCAGTTTGCCCGGCGTCATGGCCCCGTATTCGAACAGGAGCGTCGAGTGCTGCATGAGGTCGGTGAACGGGTCCGCGCACGCGTCCTCGTCGAAGTCGAAGGAGCCGAGAACGGCTATCGGCGATTCCGAAGCGGCCTGCGCGACCAGGTGGCGCCGCGCCACGTCCCGGGCCGGGAGGGCGTCATCGTTCAGGATCAACAGGTACGGCGCGCGGGCCAGGGAGATCGCGACGTTGCGCGCGCGGGCTGGCCCCGCGTTCTCTTGCCATCGCAGGTTCAGCCTGTAAGGCGGACGTGCGTTGGACAGCCACGTGGTCACCGGATCCTGGGATCCGTCATCTACCACGATGACCTCGAAGAGTTGCGGAGGCAGATCCTGCAGGGTGAGGCGATCCAGGAGGTTTCGCAAGCAGACCGGGCGTTCGAATGTGGGGACGATCAGCGAGAGCACGGGCTGCAAGTCGATTGGCTGGCGACGTTGCATCGGCGGGAGATCGGCGAGGACCCGTTGTAGCGTCGTTGCGAACGTATCCGCGTCGGCCGCCGCGATCTCGTCCACGTTCACCAGCGGGATCGACCGGTCACGTGTTGCGGACCGGATCGCCGCGGCGTCGTCCATGACCTGTTCGCTGATGACCAGGGTCGGAACGACAGCATCGAGGAGGCGCCCGAGGGTCGCGTCCAGACCCAGCGACCATACCGTCGCCAGAGCGTCGACGACGTCGCGTCCGACCGATCGTGGCCGATAGCCCAGTTCTTCGAGGACGGCGCGCAGCATCATGCGTTCGCCCCGAAGCGTTCGATCCCAGTCGAGCAGGAGCGCGACGGGACGGGTGTCGTCTTCGAGTCCGAGCGCCTCGACCAGCGCGGCGATGTCGGGATCGTCGGTCGCTGTTCCTTGTGCGTGGCGCACCCACGGCGCGGCGTCTTCGGGTCGGTCCTGGGCGATCCGGATACGCGACCGGTTCATCAATGCGTCGATGAAGTCCGGGTCGGCGGCGAGGGCTGATGCGAACGCGTCGTCGGCGCCCGCGGCGTCACCGAGGGCAAACCGAACGGTCCCCAGATCACTCCACACCCTTGCGGATACCGGGTCCTGCGTCACGGCTTGCTCGAGGAGGCTCGCGGCCTCACCGATGTTTCCTTGCTGAAACAGGGCCTCGGCGCGCTGAATGAGAGCGACGCCGTCGGTCATGAATCGGCCTGGACGGGTTCGGGGCAGATGTCCTCGGCGAGTATGCGAGCCAGCGCGCGCGCCAGGATGTTGTGGGTCGTGCGGGGGACGGCATCGAACACGACATCGGTGATCTTCCGGCCATCCTCGGGACGGGATTGAGAACGGACGCGCGCCGCGAATTCGACGCTGTCCATCTCGTCGGGGAGCGCGATTCGGAGCGCCATGTGGTTGCCGCCTTCAAACGACACGGGGCCCTCCAGCGTGGCGCGTTCGAATCCGATCGACAACACTCGAACGGGGATGGCGTCTTCTTCACGTGGCGGCACCGAGCCCTGTACCGGGATGGCGATGGCGTGCAGGTGTACGTCACACTGGCCGAGCCGCGAGAATTTCCAACCGGGCCCTGTCGCCGCGGCGCGGAGCGCGTCGTGGTGTTCTCCCGTCGGCTGCCGGGTGGCAGTTATCGGGTACAGGCGTCGAGCTCCGGCCTGGCGCACGGATAGCCAGACGTCACCGTCCGGTATGTGTCCGGCCTCCTCGGGATGCGGTGCCAGCCCCAAGCCGTCGTCGGACGCTCCCAGTACCTTCACCCGTGCGGATGCGTGACCGGGTTCCTTTGCGATGAGCGAACCCTCTACGCCGTTGCGAATACCGAGGAGGTCCGCCATGGCACACGTCTCGGCGAACGCGGCCGGTTGCTGGGACTCGGCGAGGAAGAAGCGCTGCTTGCGCGACCCCCCCTCGAGGCGCGTGCGCCGCTGCTCTTCCTCCTCGCGCCGACGCTGACGGTCCTCCTCCAGCCGCGCACGCCATGCGCGCCGCTGGAGAACCCGGGCGCCGACCACCGTGATCACGAGGACCACGGCGGTGACGATGACGGGGCCGATGTCGAAACCTTGGGCGCCTTCGGAACTCTTCCTGAGGCCCGCGAAGCGATCCTGGACGTCGACCCCCTGGGTCCCTGCTGACAACTCTAAGACGTTGCTCATCGGTCGTTGACTACACGAGGTTCACGAGCTCGGCGAGCACCTCGTCCGTTGTCGTCACCATCCGAGCGTTCGCCTGGAAGCTGCGTTGCGCTTCGATGAGGCGCACGAACTCTTCGGCGATATCGACGTTCGATCCCTCGAGGGTGCCGGCCACGATGGTCCCGGATGAGCCCGCCTGGGGCGAGAAGAGCATCGCCTGACCGGAGTTCGAAGAACTCTGGAACAACGTGCCGCCCGCGGCCTGCAGCCCGGCGGGGTTCATGAACAGCGCGATGCCGACCTGGTCGAGTTCCTGGATCTGACCGTTGGTGTAGAAGCCCTCGATCATCCCGTCGCCACGGACGGCGATGCTCGCGAGCGAGCCGGCGGTGTAACCGTCCGACAAGGCGATGACGGATTCGGGCACGCCGAATTGGGTGAGCCCGTCGGTCATGCCGGCCGAACCGAGGTTGAGGCTGACGGACTGGGTACCGGGGACCGAGGTCCACTGGACGTCGATCTGCGACAGCGGCGCGACCTGCAGCATGCCGTTGGAGTCGAACGTGATGCCGGTGATCGGCGAGGTGAGGACGGTGCCCTCGGTCGCTTCGACAGACGGCGTCAGGGTCCATGTCCCGTCGCCCTGGCGCTCGAAGTCGAGGGTCAGGCTGTGGGGCTGCCCCTGGGAGTCGTACACGGACGAGACGATGTTCGCTGTGTCCGGGTCGGTCCCCTGGACGTTCACTGCGAAGAAGTTCGACGACCAGTTGGTCTGGCCGGTGGCGGACGTCGCGTCCTGCAGCATGAGGCTGAAGTTCGCGTCGCCCGTGGCGTTGGCTGTGATCTTGACGGTGCCGTCGGTCTCGAGCGTCGCGGTGGCGCCGTTGACCGGGTCGGTGCTCTGGAGGACCTGGTTCATCCGGGCCACGAGGGACTGCATGTCCTGCCCGTGATAGGCCGGGTTGACGGCCGGGTCCCCGTACATGAACTCACCGGACACGGCGACGCCATTGGCGAGCGTTCCGGTGATCGTGATGCGGTCACCGGCGACGTAGTCGGTGTTGTTGCCCGACAGGTCGTTGAGGTTGGTCGTGGCGGTGACGATGGCCTCGGTGCCCTGGATGGTCGTGCCCTGGTTGGCTGCGAACAGGGCCGCGCCAGCGGTGTTGGCCGGGTCCATGGTCACGTACAGGGTGGACGACAATCCGGTCGAGTTCGAGACCAGCTCCAACTGGCCGCCGTTGTCGATAGCGGTTACGCCCGTGATGTTCGCGTTGATGGCGGTGACCAGCTCCGCGGTGGTCGCCGCGCCCGGGTTGGCGATGTCGGCGGCGGTGAAGGTGTACGGGATCGCGGCGTTGCCATCGACCTCGATGTAGAGGACGTCACCCGGGTTCACGGAGTAGGTCGGACCGGCGCCGTCCGCGGCGAGCACCGCCGCCCGATGATCCTCGAAGCCGGCGTCCGTCAGCAGCTCCTCGGCGAGAGGACCGTTGACGATGCCCGGCAGGTTGCCCTGGAGGTCCACGTTCTCGCTTTCCTGCGCCGGGATGACGGTGTTCAGTTCGATCTGGATACCCTGGCCCAGCGTGTTCTTCACGCGGTAGCCGGACCGCAGGTCGATCAGGTATTCGTTGGCGTCCATGCCGAAGGTGCCGACGCGGGTGAAGTAGTCCTCGTTGCCGTCGCTGACGACGAAGAACCCCTCGCCCTGGATGCCCAGGTCGAGCTGACGACCCGTGTTCAGGAGGCTTCCCTGGGCGAAGTTGCGGTCGATGGACGAGATCTCGGCACCGCCACCGATCTGCGACGGGTTGCGCCCGCCCGAGTTGGAGGTCGGTCCCGAGGCCGGACGCAGGGTCTGGCCGAGCAGCTCCGAGAAGGTGACGCGCGCGCCTTTGTAGCCGGGCGTCGACGTGTTGGCGAGGTTGTTGCCGATCACGTCCAGGTACTGCTGGTTGATCCGGAGTCCGCTGAGTGCTGACAGTAGGGCCTTCTGCATGTCTCTCTCTCTTTCTTGCTCTGGGGGTTCTTGTTCGTTCAGCCTTCGTTCCCGGTTTCCTCGGAAACGACGGGGTTGTTGTTCGGAGTGGTGGCTGACGGCGCCGTGCCGTTACCGGATGCGTTCGGATCTCCAGGGGTTCCCGCCGACGTCGCGTTGGGATCGGTAGAGATGGTGACGATGCTGCCCGCAGGCACGATGTTCCCGTCCACCTCGACGAGCACACCGGTCGGGTCGAAGTACACGCTGTAGACAGTGCCGCGAATCTGCGCGCCCGTCTCGGGATCGATGTACTCGACCACCTTCCCGACGAGGCTCGCGGCCTGGGCCAACCCGCCAAGTGCGAGATCGGCCGAGTTGACGCGGAGCAGGTCCGAGAGCAGCGAGTTCGTCGACTGCGCCTCTTCGAGTTGGGAGAACGTCGCGAGCTGGGCCAGGAACTGCTCGTTCGCCACGGGCTCGAACGGATCCTGGTTCTTGAGCTGGGTGACGAGCAGGTTCAGGAAGGCCTGCCTGTCGACGCCCTGCCCGCTGAGTTGCCCTGCGAATGAGCCTGTTTGAGTTGTTTGTTGTATGCCTTCCATGGAGTCGGTTCTCAGATCATGAGGTCTAGGGTGGAGGCGCGGCTCTTCGCGACAGTTCGCGAGGGCTGCGCTGAATCCTGGTGCGAACGGGACGTCCCGCGGACGTCTCGCGTATGGGGGACGTCGGCGCGATCGTCGGGTCCGAATTCGGATCCGGCGCCGTCGCGCTGTTCGTCCCATGGGTTCTCCGGGTCGTCGGAGGAGTCGAGAGCCGTGCGGATCTCGACCTCGACGACGCGGATGCCCGCTTCATCGAGTGTGCGGTACAAGCGCCCGACGTCGCCTTCGAACAGGCGAGCCACGCGGGCGTTGTCGACGGTGACGGTCGCGGCCAACTCGCCGCCCTTCATTGCCAGCTTGATGAACAGCCGGCCGAGCTCGGGCGGATCGAGGAGGACGGTGATCTCAGGTCGCTTGGGCGACAGCCGTACGCGAACCTGTTCGAGGAGATCGGAGACATCCGGAATCTCGAGCGGGCGTGCCTGTTGCGTCGGAGTCGCGCCAGCGCTGGTGATCGGTTGGGCGGCGACGGCTGGGGCGGCTTCGGACGGAGCCACAGTCATTGCGTCGGTCGTCGGAGTCGCCACCGAGATGTTGTTGCCTGTCTGCGCCGTCGTGGGGACTGGCCCTTCCGTGGCGGTGCTGTTGTTCGCGGACTCCCGGGAACTCATCGGCGCCGCTGTCACAGGTGCGTGTGGCCGATCGATGGGCTTGGCTTGCGCGAGCTGGCGTTCAGCCGGCCCATAGTCGCGGTCTCGAGACGTGCTGTCCGAGGACGTCTCTGGCGTTGCGCTCGCGTTGTTCGTCGCCGCGGCGGAAGCGGACGGCGCGGGGGCGTTGTCGATCGTGCGGGTGCCGGATGCCTGTGTTTGAGCCACCGGTGCGGACCGCGCCGCCTGGTCCTGGTCGGTGGACCGATCCGTGGTCATCGGAGGCGTGGCCGTGTCCGGTGTGGCGGTGACAGTTTCTTTGCTCGGAGCGCCAGCCGTGGACTGAAGAGTTGCCGCGGTGATGTTCGTGGCCGCCGCCGCGTCCGTTGTCTGAACTGCCGTCGGGAGCATCGTCTCCGCAGACGTCATGGACATTGTCTGCGGCGCTGTTGCGGGGGCGTGCGATCCGTTCCCTGTGGTGGGGAGCGAGACCTTGGCCGGAGTTGCGCTCGATGCGCCCGCGGCGGTCGTGCCCATGGTCGGCAACGATGGTCCGTCGGTGATCGCTATGGGCTTGGCGAACCCCGGCGCGACGGAGATCGGTGGCTGGCCAGATGCGGGCGTCGGTGCGGACACGATGGTCAGGACCACGTCGACGTCCAGTTCGGCGTCGAGGGGGGGGCCGTCTTCGGACGCAGCGACGTCGAGGGCGTCCTCGAAACCTGCGCCCTCAGGCACCTGATCCTCGTTGGCGACGGGCTTCACGGGCGTCGGGGCGGCCTCGGCCTGAAGCGTCTGTGCAGATGTGAACGGAAGCATGGCGCCGCTCCCTATCGCAGGTCCCGTGCCATGCAGGGTCGGGAGCTCCCGGGCCCTGCTCCCGACCCCCCCGGCCCGTCGTTCCACCTTCCTGGCGTTTGGGGGGTTAAGTCCGCTGCGGATGTTCCGAGAAGGTGGTGAGGCCCAGGGGGAGCGGGGTCAAATCCCGCGTTTCCGGTGTGAGAATTCCTTTCGCCAGAGCGGTAAGGGGGGCGGAAAGAAGTTCCGGACGAAAAAAAGCAATCCGGGGCTCTCAAGCCGGGGGGTCGAGTTCCGAGAAGAAGAGTGGTGAACCCGTTAGCGGGGGGACCCGACGTCACGGCGACGGCGGGACGGGCCCCGAAAGGAGAACCCCATGGACGTCTTCAATGTTGGCCGCGGAGACGCGCCGAAGGCGCCGGAGGGTGGCCCAGTCGACTCGAAGAAGTCGGCCAGCCACCGCGGGGAGAGCGCATCGAAGACCGAACCCGGAGCCGCCAGCGACTCGTACGCGGGCTCTGAGAGCGCGCGCCAGGTCCGGACCCTGGTCGATCGTCTGATCGCGGGTCCCGACAGCGAGGTGCGAGCGGACCTGGTGGACCAGTTCCGTGCGCTCCTGCAGGTTGCGGCATTCGACACGCCGGAGAATGCCGCCCGCGCGGCAGATGCTCTCCTCAGCGGCGACGCTTGACGTCGTCGGACAACCTGACGCTCGGGAGGCCCTCCAGGGTTCGGGGGGCTTCGTCCGTATTGACGGCCCCAGGGGCCGGTTCAGCATGTGACGATAAGTCACGAATCGATCTCAGGGTGCGCGGTCCATCGCTCCGATGAGTGGGTGGCAAACCCGGGACGGACCACCCGCCGTCCCCTCGTCGCCCCCTGGCGCCGTAGACGGTCGCGGGATAGCGGCTCGCGGACCCAGGGCCGAAGCGCTCTTCCCGTCCTACGATTGCGAGCAGCTCGCTGGAAGCCCGCAAAGAGAGCTCCCCAGCCGCCTTCATGCGCCTTGTCCACGTCCCTCGAGGGGCGGAGACTCCCACCAAGAACCTGATCTTCCCGACAAGCCCACTCAGCATCCTGCTCGAGGCCAACGGCCAGGAGCGGGGCGCACTCTCGCGGTTTCAGTTCTGAGCGCCCCTCAGCGGCGCAGCTATACGTCCCCCGAACGACTGCGACAGCTTGCTGTCGGAGTCGTTCTTTCTTTGTCGCGCGAGCGTCTTTGCGAGCGTGCCGAATCGACGACGAGCTGTCTAAAGTCACGACACTGTCGGATCGATAGACAGTCTGTGAGTCAGATTGGACCGGCGGTTCACGTCGGTTCGCAGAGTGTTGCGTAGTGAGTTGGAAGCGCTCCCCTCGCCACCGTCCAGGCAACGGTTGGATGCGCCCGGACTCCTGAAAGAGGAGACGTCCACATGGGACTGAGGGTCGGAACTAACGTGCAGTCGCTGACTGCCCAACGCAACCTTTTGCGCGCCACCAACGCGCTCAACGGCAACTTCGCCCGTCTTTCGACCGGTCGGCGTATCGCCAGTGCTGCCGATGATGCGGCAGGCCTCGCGATCTCGGCTCGATTGAACGCGCAGGTTCGCAGCCTGGATGCGGCCGTTCGCAACGCGAACGACGGCGTCAGCCTCGTGCAGACGGCCGAGGGCGGCCTCGCTGAGATCGAGTCGTCCCTGGTGCGGATGCGTGAGCTGGCTGTTCAGGCCAGCAACGGCACCTTGTCGACCGCAGACCGGAACAACCTGGACGCAGAGTTCACGCAGCTCGCGAGCTCGATCGACCAGATCGCCGCCAGCACGACCTTCAACGGCATCAGGCTGCTGGACTCGACCGCCAGCTTGAGGCTGCAGGTCGGCGCCGACACCCGCGCCGGTGTCGATACGCTGGACGTGTCCACGGTCGACGTCACGGCGAGTGCCTTGACGCTCTCGTCGGCGTCCATCACGAGCGTCTCGAATGCGTCTTCCGCGATCGCGTCGCTGGACGTCGCCCTCGACACGGTCACCTCAGTTCGCGGCGACTTCGGCGCTGTTCAGAACCGCCTCCAGACGACGGTCTCGTCGCTCATGTTCCGGTCCGAGAACCTCGCCGCGGCGAACTCCCGGATCGTGGACGTGGATGTCGCGAGGGAGACGGCGGCGCTGACCAAGAACAACATTCTCCAGCAGTCGGCGCTGTCGATCCTCGCCCAGGCGAACTCGCAGCCCGCCATCGCTCTGTCGCTGCTGTAGGCGACGAGGGCCGTTTTTCCCCCATTGTGTCGGGGCCCCACGGGGGCTCCGGCGTCCTGATCCGATAGAGGCGACTCGCTCGTCAGGGGCCGGTGCGTAGGGGCGCGCCGGCCCCGCTCTTGTTTGCGCGGCGGAGGCGTGAGGCGACGGGATCGAGGCGCGCGCGCCGTCCCGGGTCTCGGATTCGGGGATACAATTCCCGCGATGACGGGGCCGAAGATGGCGATCTGGCGGGTTCGCGGTCCGATTTCGCGAAGCCATGCACCGAGAAACCGCGCACGCGGTCTTGGCCTTTCCCTGGAGCCACACTTCCGGAAGGCCGGGGTGCCTGGGGTCTGAGGATGGACCGGAGCGGTGTCGCAATCCTGGGCTATGGCCGGTTCGGAAGTGCCCTTGCGCAGCTTGTTGAGGAGGCCGGGTTTCCGGTCCGTGCCCTGGACTCCCGCGTTACGGTGCCAGAGCCACGTCGGGCCGACGGCCTTGCAGAGCTTGTGGCCGAGGCGCAGTTCGTCTTTCTCGCGACACCCGTGGGCGCATTCGAGGGGGCGTTGCGCGCGCTTCGACCGCACCTCGGGCCCAACCACGTGGTGATCGACGTGGCGAGCGTCAAGGAAGCACCCGTCACTGAGATGACGCGGGCGCTGGGCGATGCGGTGCCCTGGGTCGCCACCCACCCGCTCTTCGGACCGTCGAGCATCGCGCTGGGCGAACGTCCGCTCCGCGTGGTGGTCTGTCCGAACTCGCTCCAACCAGAGGCTACCGACGCGGTTCGCCGCCTCTACGAGACCATCGGATGCGAGGTCATGGGGCAGGACGCAGCCACCCACGATCGCGTGATGGCGCAGACCCACGCCCTGGCCTTCTTCGTCGCCAAGGGCCTGCTGGACATGGGGGCCGGCGACGAGCTGCCGTTCGCGCCGCCGTCGTTTCAGGCCATGGCGCGCACCATTGAGGCGGTCCGCAGCGATGCAGGCCACCTGTTCTTCACTATTCAACGGGACAACGGCTATTCGTCAGAAGCACGCCGGGCGTTCCTCGACGCCCTCGGTCACGCGCACGAACAAATCGAAAACTGGGGAGAGACGCCTCCCGAGGACGCCGACGCCTTCGGGATTCCCGACCTTGGGGGCCGGGCTCCCGAGATGCGCGAACCGAAGGACCTCATTGATGAATGCGACCGCGAGTTGATGCGCTTGCTCGCCCGACGGGCGCAGATCGCTCGCCGCGCCCACCGGACCAGCGCGCAGGGTCCTGAGTCGGAACGTGATGCGACCTTGGAGAGCGCGCTGCTGGAGGAACGCCGCGCGTGGGCAGCACAGCACGACCTGGACGAAGACGCCATTGCCGGTGTCTTCGCAGCGGTCGTGCGGTCGTCAGGACTCGCCCCGCGGGAGTGACCCTCCAGCGGCGGCGGGCGCTCATCTACCGGATCTTGCCCGGTAGGATAACGGGGCTACCAGGTGTCCACGATGCGGGAGCAGGCGTACGCGCTGAAGCGGTTCGGTGACATGAGCACGCTGCGCCACCGTTCGAGGTGATCGGAGCGGTCGGCCTGCGTGTCGTACCAGTTGTGTACGTCCTGCACGACCAGTGCCTCGGCGGCGTCGAACAGACCGTTTGCTTCCCAGACGAGGTCCCCCGCGCCAGCGGAAGCGAGCGAGATGCGGATACCGATCGCCATCGGCTCGTATGCGCGGTAGCGCGTGACGACTCCGTAGATGACGCCGTCCGCGTTGTATGTCTTGGAGAGGCGCATGAGCGTGGCCTTCGCGACCAGTCCCCCGCGGAAATAGGCCTGCTCTTCACGGGCGTTCAGATCGTCGTACCCGATCTCGATGACTTCGAATGCCTGCCGACGATTCAGCGCATCGACGAACGCGCGCTGCACGCCGGCGGCGTGCTCCGGGTGCACCGTGTCATCGCGGAACGGCAGCACGGCGACGCGCCGGATCTTGTGTCCGTCCACGGTCGGCGAGCGGTACGACACTGCGACCGTGACAGGCTTGGGCGTCGGTTCACCGAGGTAGTGCCCCACGACGCTGCAGCTCGCGAGGGCGAGCGCCCCGAATACCAGAACGATGATGCGAGCCATCACTTCTTCTCGTCCGCCAGGTCCGCGAGTTTGGTCTGCAGCATCTGCCGTTCCATGCGCAGACGCATGATGCGCGCCTTCAGCAGTTCGTCCAGAAGATCTCTGTTCTCCTCGGCCTGATGGGCGAGGAGTCGCTCCAGTTCTTCAATACGACGGCTTTGCCGACCGGCAGCCGCTTCGCTCTCGGAGGTGCGCCGCTCGGCTTCGGCGCGCGCGCCCTCCGCCGCTTCGAGACGCGTCTTGAGCCGGGTGTTTTCCTTGATTTTCTCGTCCAGCATCCGAAGCGTCGTGTTCTTGGGTGGCTTCGAGTCGATGCCGACGGTGGGGCCGTCCTCCAGATATCCCGTGCCCTCCGCTCGGAGAGGACGCTTCGGAGGATCGACGGCCGTCGAACTGCATCCGACGACGAGGCTAGCGACGATCATGACAGCAAGTAGACGCATGTTTTTCCTCCCGGCTCTCAGTCTTCCTGGACGGGTGTAGACGGTTCGGTCTGGTTCTCGGTCTCGAGGGCGTCGTACAGGCACTCGACCTCGGTCGTGCGACCGCACGGGCAGGTCACCTCGATCGCTTCCACGAGGTCGCCTGCGGGGCGCAGGACGACTTCGATCTCGTCGTCCCGTGTCCGGTTCGACGTCGACGGGAACGCCCTTTCGAAGCCCAGCGGGCGTGCCTCGCCGAGTCGAATTTCAGCAGCTTTCAAGATTCTGGCGCGTCTCATGGGTTGCTCAGTGGGTCTCGGTCCGGTCGCTGCAGATGGACTTGTTCAGCCTGAAAATGGCCCGCGCGTGCAACTGCGAGACACGGGACTCGGTGACACCGAGAACGGCACCGATTTCCTTCAACCGCAACCCCTCTGCGTAGTAGAGCAGGACGATGTGGCGCTCGCGCTCAGGAAGCTCCTGGATGGCTTCTGTGAGGGCGACCTTGAGCTCGTTGCGCTCGGCGACATCCGACGGATCCGGGCTGTCCGGCATCCGCAGGCACTGGATCAGACCACCGCCCGCGTCCTCCGCGCCACCCGTGGGCTCGTCGAGGGAAACCACGGACGCTCCGTGCGCATGGACCAGGGCGTCCTCGACCTGCCCGATGGTGAGGTCCGCGTCCTCGGCGATCTCCTCGGGAGTCGCCGGGCGTCCCAACTGGTCTTCGAGACGAGCCTCGGTCTCGCCAATCAGTCGCATGCGGTCGCGGCGGCTTCGGGGCACGACGTCGTGTTTGCGGATCTCGTCGAGGATCGCGCCGCGGATGTTCAGATAGGCGTACGTCTTGAACGCTGCGCCCTTGGCTGGGTTGTACGAATCGGCGGCGTTGATGAGACCGAGCACGCCGACTTCGAACAGGTCCTCCCTGTCGAGGGTCACGGGGAGGTGCAGCGGCAAGCGGCCGAGGACGTGATGGACGAGGGGGAGAAACTCCTCGATGAGCTTCTGCCGGTCGTCGTGCCCAGGTCCGCGCGCGCTGTAGGCTTCGATCGGGTTCCTGGTCACGCTGCTACCTCGACATCGGCGCCGGAGGGCGCGTCCTCACGCAGCGACGACTCGAACAGTCGCCCCGCAATCCAACCGATCACACGTCCGAGGGTGAAGAAGAGGGCCCAGGCGATGCATGCACGCATGAGCGCTGTGGGTGCACCGACGCTGGACAGCACGGCTGTGACGTAGGTCACCGCGAGCGCGAACGATCCGAGCCAGGCACCCAGAAGGCGCGACACAGCGCGCGGCAGGTTCGGCGGCTCGGTCGGGTTCTTTCTGTTCTTTCCCATGATGACGGACGACGAAGCGCTATCGCTTCTCATTCAGATCTTTCGGCACGGAAGAGGTTTGGGACTGAGGGGCGTTCATGCGACCTGGGAATGTGTGTGTGGGACCGTCGCATCATCCGACAGTTGCGTGTTCGGTCGTCTCGGGTTGGGGGGTCTCGAGTTCGACCAGCCCGACCGCATCAACCCCCTGCGCCTTGAGGACCTCGCCGTACGCAAGGACCGGGATCGGGGGCTTCAGGGCACGGAGCAGCTCGGACAGGTGCCTGCGTAGAGGCGCACGTACGAGCAGCACCGGCTCGTGGCCGTTGCTCTGTGCCCGCTGCCAACTCGAACAGATGGCCTCCTGCATGCGGTGGAGGAGGGCGGCGCCGTTCTGCGGGTTGCCGTCGGTCGGGGCAACGAGGGTCTGGAGGGCTTCTTGCTCGAGGGTGGGCGCGAGCGTGAGGGCCTCGATCTTCCCTGAAGGGGCCGAGCAGATTTCGGCGATGGTGCGAGACAGGCGCGCCCGTACGAGTTCGGTGAGCTGGTCGGGGTCCTTCTGTTCGGCGCCTGCGTCGGACAGGGTCTCGAGGATCGCGACCATGTTGCGGATCGGGATGCGGTCGCGAAGCAGGTTCTTGAGCACCCTCTGGACGACGCCGATTCCTAGGACGTCGGGGACCAGTTCGTTCACGACGGTCGGGTTGGTCTCCTTCACGCGATCCAGGGCCTTCTGGACGTCCTCGCGGGAGAGCAGCTCGTCGGCGTGCTCCTTCACGATCTCGGTGAGGTGGGTGACCATGACGGATTCGGGATCGACGACCGTGTAGCCGAGCATCTCGGCCTCGCTCTTGTGCTTGTCGGAAACCCAGGTCGCCGGCAGGCCGAACGTGGGGTCCTCGGTCTTCACGCCGGGGATCTCATCGAGTCCGCCGCTGGGGTCCATGGCCAGCACGTGTTCGGGATACAGCTCGCCGGTCGCGACTTCCTGCCCACCGAGCAGGATGCGGTAGCGGTTCGGTTGCAGCGTCAGGTTGTCGCGCATGCGGATGGGGGGCACGACCAGGCCGTACTGCTGTGCGAATTGCTTCCTGACCATGGCGATGTGGTCGAGCAGGTTGCCGGATCTCGACTCGTCGACGAGCGGGATCAACCGGTAGCCGATCTCGATCCCCATGCGGTCGATCCTCAACAGCTCGGTGAGAGCTTCGGGCGTCAGTTCGGCGGCGGTCTCCGGGTCGGCCAGGTCCTCCTCCGGTCGCGGCGCGGTGAGGGCGCTCACCAACCGTCCGCCGATGCGTGACAGTCCGATGATCAAGATCCCGAGGATCGCGAATGGCATGGCGGGGAGACCAGGCATGATCGCAAAGCTCAGCACCATGAAGCCCGCGATTCGCATCGCCTTGGGGCTCAGGAGGAACTGCCCAGCCACCTCGCGGGCCAGAGGGACGTTGCTGCGGCTCTTCGTCACGAGGACACCCGACGCGATTGCGATGATCAGCGCGGGGATCTGTGACACGAGGCCGTCACCCACGGTCAGGACGGCGTATTTCTGAAGCGCGTCGGTGACGGCGAGATCCTTCGTCATCCCGACCGCGACGCCGCCGATGATATTCACCAGCGTGATGATCAAGCCAGCGATGCTGTCACCGCGGACGAACTTCCCCGCGCCGTCCATGGCTCCGTAGAACTCGGCTTCCGAAGTGATCGCGTCCCGGCGTTCACGTGCCTGCTCCTCGGTGATCATGCCGGCGTTCAGGTCGGCGTCGATCGCCATCTGCTTGCCGGGCATGCCATCCAGGGTGAAGCGCGCCGCGACCTCGCTGATGCGGTTCGAGCCCTTCGTGATCACGATGAACTGGATGACGACGAGGATCAGGAAGATCACGAGACCGACGAGGAGCTCTCCTCCGACGACGAAGTCACCGAATGCGCGAATCACGTCGCCCGCGTCGCCGTTCAGCAAGATCAACCTGGTCGATGCGACGTTCAACGCCAGTCGATACAGCGTCGTGAACAGGAGCAGCGACGGGAACGTGCTGAACTCGAGCGGCTCCCGAACTGTCAACGTGATGATCAAGATCATCAACGCGCAGGAGAGGTTGATCGTGATCGCGAAGTCGAGAATGAACGACGGCAGCGGCACGAGCAGCACGAACAACACGCCGAGCATGCCGGCCGCGAGGAACAAGTCGGAGTTCCGACCGATGAAGCCGGTCTCCGGGAGCTTGGGTAGCTTGATGCGCTGGTCACTCATTGACGGCCTCACTGGAAGTCGCGGACGTCCGCGGTCCCTTTGCCTTTGTCTTGCTATAGACCCACGCGATGACCTTCGCGACAGCCTGGAACAGCTCCTCCGGCACCGTGCGCCCGACCTTCACAGCCCTGTAGAGTTGGCGCGCGAGAGGCGGATCGGTGCGAATGGGGACGCCGTTTCCCTGGGCGATATCGATGATGCGGAGCGCGATCAGGTTGCGGCCCTTGGCGAGGACCTTGGGCGCGTGATCCTGACCAGGTTCGTACTTGAGGGCGACGGCGTAGTGCACCGGGTTGCGGATGACGACGCTCGCGTTCTTGACGTCATGCATCATCCGGGCGCGGGCCACCTCGCGCTGGATCTGGCGGATGCGCCCCTTCACGCGGGGATCGCCCTCGCCGCGTTTGCGATCCTCCTTCACGTCCTCCTTGGTCATCATCAGGTCCTTGCCGTGGCGCCATCGCTGCCACATGAGGTCCAGGAGTCCGAGGAAGAGAAGGACCGCTGCGACGCGCAGGCCGATCGTGAACACCGTTTCCGTGAAGAGGGCCACGATGGAATCGATGCCGGAATCGCCGATGTTGCGCGCGCGGGGGATCAGGTCTTTCAAGGTGACGTAGACGATGCTGCCGACCACGAGCATCTTTAACATCGACAGCCCGACAGTGAACACGCTGCGCAAGGACACCAGGCGCTTCATCCCGCTGATCGGGTTGAGCTTCTCCCAGCGGAGCTGGAGGCGCTTGGGGTCGATCGTGAAGCCGATCTGGAGGAAGCCGCCGAGCGCCGCGACGACGAAGATCGTCGCCAGCAGGGGCATCGCTATGTCGAGGTACGCGTTGGTGTTGACCTCGACGAGGCTGCCGAGCCCGTCCGCCGCCACACGCTTGTAGTCCTCGAGGGAGAACGCGCGCTTCAGCAGACCGTGGAATCCAGCGGCCATGGCCTCGCCCGTGAAGCGCAGAGCCAGGAGAACGACGAAGAACAGCAAGGCGGCGACGAGCTCTTTCGAGTACGGGACCTGGCCCTGGCCGGAGGCTTCCTCCAGCTTGGTCTGGGTCGCCTGCTCGGTCTTTTCCTGTGTGGAGTCAGCCATGCTCTACCTTCCGGCTGCTATCTCGTGGAGCCGGACGCCCATGGATTGGAGCACCCCGTCGAAGGTCTCCAGCATCTGCGGGAGGAACAGGATCATGAGCACGAGGCCGGAGGCGATGCGCAGCGGCCAACTGGCCTCGAGGATGTGCAGTTGGGGAGCGACCTTGGCCAGGAAGCCGACGCACACCGTCACGATGATGAGCAGGATGAAGACGGGCGCGGCCATCTTCACGCCCGCTCCGATCATGGCGAGGGTGAAGCCCAGCAGCGGCTCGAACATCTCCGGCCCGAGCGAGAACGACCCTGGTTGCACGCCGTCGAACGACGAGACGAGCGCGGTGAGGACCAGCGCGTGTCCTCCTGAAATGAAGAAGATCAGGGCGCCGAGACTCATGAACAACTGAGACAGCAGGGGCTGGCTGAGCCCGGTCATGGGGTCTATCTGGTTGGACAGGTTCAAGCCCATCTCCGTAGCGATGAGCGCGCCGGCGATGCGGGCGGCTTCGAACACCAGGCCCGCGATCCATCCGAATACGAGCCCGAACAGGATCTCCCGACTCGTCGCGAGGCCGAGCACGAGGGCGTCCGATCCCGGGTCCTCGAGTCGATCTGCGCGCGCGACCGCGATCATCACCCCGAGGGCGAGAGACAGTCCGATCTTCTGGAATCGCCCCGCTCCACCCTGGGAGAACACTGGCAAGAACCAGATGGCACCCATGATGCGCGCGACATGCAGACCGGTGGCCCGGATCACGCCGTCGAGTCCTTCTAGTCCGAGTTCTTCCATCCCCGATTCCCGGTTAGCCGTTCGTGATCCCGGACATTTGTTCGAACGCGGCGTGCGCGAAGACAACGATGCGATTGATCATCCATGGCATCAGCAGGATGAGCGTCACGGCGACAGCGAGCATCTTTGGAATCATGGAGAGCGTCTGCTCCTGAACGGACGTGACCGCTTGGAAGACGGCGACGAGCAGACCGACTGTCAGGCCGACGCACAGAACCGGTGCGGCGAGGATCATGGCTGTGAACAGCGTCTCCCGCCCGATTTCCACCACAGCATCAGGAGTCACGCGTCATCCTCCCTGGAAGCTCTGCACCAGCGAGCGAACGACCAGATCCCAGCCGTCCACGAGGATGAAGAGCAAGATCTTGAAGGGCGTCGAGATGATGACGGGCGGCAGCATGAACATGCCCATGCTCAGCAGCACACTCGCCACGACGAGGTCGACGACGAGGAATGGCAGGTAAACGAGGAACCCCATCTGGAATGCGGTGCGCAATTCGGAGAGGGCGAACGCGGGAACCAGCACGTGCAGCGGTGCGTCCTCCGGCGTTTCGGGCTTCTCCATTCGCGTGAGGTCGACCATGAGGACGAGGTCCTCGTTGCGGGTCTGGGCAAGCAGGAACCCGGACAGCGACGTAGCGCCGCGGTCGGCGGCTTCCTTCAACGAGATCTGCTCGTCCAGGTAGGGCTGCAGGGCCTGATCGTTGACCTCGCCGATGACGGGGTTCATCACGATGATCGTGAGGAACAAGGCGAGTCCGATGAGCACCTGGTTCGGCGGCATCTCCTGTACGGAGAGCGCCTTCCTCACGAACGACAGCACGATGATGATGCGCGTGAACGACGTCACCGTCATGACCAGCGCAGGCAGCACGGTGAGCGCCGTGAGGATGAGGACGATCTTCACCGGCGCCGACAGGTCCTCAGTCGGGTCCGGTGCCGTCTGAGCTTCGCTGGCTTCAGGAGTCTGGGGATCCGGCAGCGGCAGGTCCTGTGCGACGACAGCGCCGCACAGCAACAGGAGCAGACCGACGATTCCAGCGAAGCGAATCACCTATCCGAGCTCCCGCTGGAGTCCATGGAGTCGGCGAGCAGGTGTCGGAACGCGGTCGGCACGCGATGGGCGCCCGCGGGGGTCTGCCTGGTCCGTGCGGCCGAGCTGATTTCGATCGTGTCCTCGCGATCCCCGCGGTTCTTGAGTGCTTGATGGTCGATGCGCGACGGAGCTGACTCGGAGTCGGCGCTTTCGAACTCATCTGCGGCGTACTCCGCCAGCAGGTGGATGTCCTCGTTGCCGCACCCGAGGACGAGTGTGCGGTCCTTGTACGCCACGACGTACACCTGACGCTTTCCCCCAAGGGACAACGCATCGACGAGGTCGAGATCGCGGTTACGCCCCGGCGTCAGGCGGGCGCGCCGCATGAGACGGCTGAGCCCCCATAGCAAGGCGACCATCACCGCCACGACGATCAGCAGGGACACGAGCACCTGGACCGGCGAGGTGGTCTCTTCGACGAGCCCCAGCTTCTCCGCGGGGAGCTCCTCCTCCGCGAGTGCGGGCTCGGCGGTGGTCTCCTGCGCGGTCCGTTCCACTGCAGCGCTCGGCTTGCTGTTGCTGTCGAGCGCCGCCCGTGCTGCCCAAGTACACGCGATCAGCAGAGCACCGATACCGAAGCCGATAGCCAGCTTTCGCATCGCGCTGCCGTCGCCACGCCTACGTCGGATCCTTCCCATGCCCGGGAATAAGCAAGGGGCGTGCCCGTCGTCCGATCCCTTGTCCGGACCGGGAAAGCGCTGCGATTATCAACAGATAGGACCCCGCCTGGGGGTTCGATCGTCGTCACCGTCGCCCCGGTGACGCCTGAGTTCGCGACGCCTGTCGAGATTCGCGTCACTTCGCGCGGAATTGCCTCGAGTCTGTTCCGCCTTCGCCCACCGGCAGGTGAAGCGCTCGGAGGCAGCGTGGACAGCGGCCGCGGTATTCCGTGGAGCCCGGCGCCCGGTACAGCCGGCTGTAGATCGCACAACACTCGAACATGATGCCGATCCAGCGCCGCTTCCCGGTCTTTGTTTCGGAGGCCATACTCGTGGCGTCGGCACGGGGCATGGCGAGACTTGAGCGGAGGGCGTCAGCGTCGTTGGCGCCCCCATAACTGATACCATCCCGGCGTGGTACCTCCCGTCAGGAAGCGCGTCGCCGTGTTTCGCGCCGACGCCGGTATTGGTCGCAGCGTCGCCTCTGGACTGATGGATGTGGGCTGGGATTCTGTCCTGGTAGGCCAGGACAGAGCCTCCCTCGAGGGGATGGCGCTCAGGGCCCACCTCGGCGCCGGCACGGCCCATGTCATCACCGGCGATCTCGACGACCGTGGGTCCAGCGACGTGGCGCTCGATGCCGTTCGTCAATGGGCTCCCTCCCTGGATGCAGTGGTCGTGGTGGCTGATCGTTCTGAGGAGACGGCGCTCGACGCCCCGGACACCGGGGGTTTTGACGCGCACCTTGAGGCGAACCTGGCGTTCACCTTCCGCCTCTTCAGGGCGACCCTGCCGCTTCTGCACGAAGGCGGACGCATGGTCGCCGTCACGACCCAGCTCGCGCGCGGGGGGGTTGAGAGCCTCCATGGGGCGGGCGCGTCCCAGGCGGCGGTCGTCGGCATGGTTCGCGCCCTCGGGCTCGAGCTGGCGTCGAAGGGGATCACGGTGAACGCCGTTCTGGCGGCCACCGGGCAGACCCCCATCGGCCGCGCCCCTCAGCCGGAGGAGGTCGCGGCCGCGGTCGCGTTCCTGCTCAGCCCCGATGCGGCGGCGATCACGGGGCAGGCGTTGAACGTCTGCGGCGGCGCGACCGCCTGAACTGTCGGACTCTGCGACAGTTGCCCCCTGAATCTGTCGCGACTTTCGACATCAGTCTGTCGTAGCGGCACTTACGTGGCCGAGTTGCAGATCAAGGCTACAGGTGAGACGGGTTTGCTGACCGATAGACAAACACGTGGCCGAGCAACATCTAACAACCACCGAGATCGACGATCTCCTCCGCGTCTTCAAAGGCGGCCGCGACGGATCCAGCCTGACGGAGGTGGCGAGCCTGGACCTGGATCGCCCCAATCGTGTTCCCAAGCCCATCCTGGAGGCGCTGGAGATCCGGCACGAACAAGCGGCGCGCGGCATGCGCACGGCCCTGCGTTCGATGGTCGGAGTGGATCTCGGCGTCACGCTAAAGAAGCTCGACCAGGAGCGGTTCGAGACGTTCAGGGACCGACAGGAAGAGCCTTGCTGCGGATTCGTGTTCGACATGCGTCCGCTGCGGTGCCCGGCGTACCTCGTGCTTGACTTCGAATTCGCGTACGCATGCATCGACCGCCTGCTGGGCGGAACGGGCAGCGGCGCGGGTGCCGGCCGCGATCTGACCTCTACCGAGGTCGCTGTGCTGGGTGAGGTCGTGGACAGCATCGTGTCTGAGCATGTGGCCGCGTGGGATCGCTACATGAAGCTCAGCCCGTCCTTCCGTCGCACGGTCAGCGTCCCGCGCTTCATGCGTGAGGTCCGACGGGACGACGCAGTGCTGGTGGCCGAGTATCAGCTCGGTGATTTCGCGGAGGGCCACGGATTCCGGTTCGCCATGCCTCTTCAGGGGCTTGAGGGACTGCTGCAGTATCGGCGCGATGATGGCTTCGATAAGGACGAGGCGCCGACGGCGCCCGAGTCCCGCGCCGAGCTCGAAGAACACATGGTGGGCGTCAACGTGGACGTGAGCGTGCGCGTCGGCGAAGCGGCGCTCTCGGTCAGAGACGTACTCGCGTTGGAGACGGGCGACGTCGTGCTACTCGACCGTCCCGTCGAGGCCGCGCTCGACTTGCTCGTAGAAGGACGGCCCAAGCTGAAGGGCCGGCTACACAGATCCGGACGACGGTTGGTCTTCCGCTTAGGAAGCGGTTCCGGAGTCGTTCCCGAAAAACAGGACCCAGACGCATGACCGCAGACAACCTCGATGAGAAGACCCCGGACATCGGTTCCGTGGCCCCTGTCCTGACCGCGACCGTGGATACCGCAGTGCAGGTCGATCCCGTGGCGTTCGATGAGATCGTCACGAGCGAGGCGACCTCACGGTACGAAGACGGCAAGACCCTCGACCTCATCCTCGACGTCGAAGTGCCGGTCTCGGTGGTGCTCGGCAACGTCAAGAAGAGCATCGGCGAGGTCGTTTCAATGACGGAGGGCCAGGTCATCGACCTCGAGCGTTCCGCGGGGGAGGCGGTTGATCTCCTCGTGAACGGGAAGCTCGTAGCTCGTGGTGAGGTCGTCGTCGTGGATGACCATTACGGCATCCGGCTCGCCGAGATCATCGCGCCCGGCGATCGCGTCTCCTGATTCTCACTCGAGCTTGAAAGCTCTGCGGTTCGGGGCGAAACTCCTCGAGCCGTGTCCGTTTTGTTCCACGTCGCCAACGTCACCATTTTCTTGTTCATCCTGGTCGGTGCGTTCATGCACCACAGGCGTGACCTTCACGTGAAGATGATGCTGACGGCCTTCGCGCTGGACCTCGTGCTCCTGCTCGCCGTCGAGCTGAGCAACAGCGCCGTGGCGCGGGCCTATCGCGATGTGGGCGCGGGTAACGCCATCACCACGATCCACGTCGCGTTCGCGATCAGCGGGCTCGTCATGTGGTTCGTGCAGATCTTCGTTGGACGGAAGATCTACAAGCAGGGGCGTATGGAGTTGTTGCCCCGACACGGGACGGGCGCCCGGCTGTTCCTGATTTTCAGACTTGGCAACGTGGTCACCGCATTCATGCTGTGACCGCGCGGCGGCGCAGCCACAACGCGACGCGTCGCCACGCCACGTCCGGGTGGGCCTGGTCGGGCAGCACGTTGACGAGACCGAGCCGTCCGCAGCGCAGGACCGTGCGCTTCACTGGGTTTTCCAGCAGGACCATCACCGGATATTCGCGGAGAGGGTGATCTCGCGTGAGACGGGCGAGTTCGTCGAGATCGTCTTCCGTTCCACCCGCGATCCGTGCGATGACGAGCGCCGGGACGTGGCCTTTTTGTAACCAGGCCTCGAGCGATCCGACGTCTGAGAGTCGCTCGACGGTGCCGCTCTCGAGTATCGAGGCGCCGCGATCGGCGACCGTATCCGCATCGATGCACACCACGGGATTCGGCTGGCCGAGATTCGTCGCTCGTCTGGCAGGCGTTGGGGTCGTATCCACCTCTGCTGTGGGCCCGGCCTGTGGCCCTGGGGTGTTTGGTTTTCGGCCGCGCGCCAGGGTCTGAGATTCCGACTTCGAGGCCAGAGTTGAATCCTCTTGCGCCAGCACCGGGACGAGGATTTCGGCGACGCTCAACGGGATGAACAGGGAGAACGTGTCCTTGGTCAGCTCCCCGAGCGAGCAGTGCGCTTCAACGTGCAAATAGTCACCTTCGCCGAGGGGGTGCTGATCGGGTTGCCAGGCGCCGTCCTGGAGAAGGACCACTTCCGACGATTCTCCCGGCTCGCTTCCCGGCCACAGGTCGATCAACGCGGCGGCGAAGAAGCTGGACGTCGTCCGGAGCTGCTCCAAGTCGTCATTGGTCGGGGAGGGGGGAGAATCTCGCAGCGTCTCGAGTTCCTCCTGCGCGCCCATGCGCGCGAGGTGCGCGAGGCTGAGCGCGAGGGGCAGCTCGAGCAGCGCGAGAACGGGCGCATCGGCTCCCTCAAGATCGACGGAGAGACCGGCTGCCGATGCCGGCAGCCGCATGCGGATATCCGCTCCGTCGAGGATGGCCACGTCCCCCGGCCCCATCGTCAATTCTCTCCCAAGGAGCATGCGCAGGCTGTCTCCGAGTCGTCCCAGGAGCTTGCTGGTGAACGCCTCGAGGGCCTGCTGCTGCGTTGGGTTGAGCCCGGTTTTGGTGGCCGTTGTCATGGTCGGACGGATTCCCCAATGGAATGGTCGGATCCCCGCGTCTCGAACTGAGTGCTTGCTCTGGAGATTCCAGAAAGCTCTCAATGGGCGCGCCTATCACGGTCGATGGTGAGGGCATGAACCTGGTTCAGTTCCGTACAGATTCCGGGATGACCTTCGTCCTCCTCATGGTGTGCATCACCGTGCTGCTCGCCCTGGCGGCAGTCGTTCGGCCGTCACTGGACGGGGACGCGCCCGAGCGCGAGACGCTCGCCGCGGTGGAGCACATCGCGGGGCTCGTCGAAATCGGCGGTACTCCGATGATTCCGGACGGACGTTCCTGGCTCCATGGACCCGGGCCGTTGCCGGCAGGTCCCGCAGGGCAGGCGTCGTGGCC
>JABSRK010000399.1 GCA_013213915.1 Planctomycetota bacterium | reverse complement strand
TTGAAGAGCGCCGTCATGGTGGTGACGGGGACACGTGCTCGCCGACCGGAGCAGGTCGCTGTTGGGAAACCGCCACCCACTCGGACAGAAGAGGCGTCCGCGGAGGCCTGACTTGGACGTGGGAAGCGGGTCCCGTAGGATGGGGTCCGCGCGTGGCGCTCGCGCGCAAGAAGGGGGCGGACGCCGTGCTGCGTTTCTGTGGTTTGACGGACGTTGGGAAGAAGCGAAGCGACAACGAGGATCGCTTTCAGGTGTCCGAAGAGAATCAGTACACGATTCTCGCAGACGGAATGGGCGGGCGTCTCTACGGGGAGGTCGCTTCCGAGATGGCCGTGGAAGGGCTGGCGCGCCACATCGAGCATGACCTTCCGGCCAGCATTCATCGTCTCGATCGCGGTGAGCAGGGACTCATGGGGACGAACCTGCTCGATGAGTGGATCCGCGCTGTGAACGGCCAGATCCACTCCAAGGGGCAGGAGGATGAGCGCTACAGGGAGATGGGTACGACGCTCATCTGCCTTCTGGGTTTCGACGGCCAGGCGATCCTCGCCCATGTGGGGGACAGCCGGTGCTACCGGTGGAGGCGCAGAGGGGGGCTGTCCCAACTCACGGAGGATCACTCGTTCGTGAACACGCAACTCAAGCAGGGCGTGATCACCGAGGAGGAGGCCAAGGAGTCGGCGCAGCGGAACATCATCACCCGCGCCGTCGGCACGGCCGAGAAGGTGAAAGCCGACATCGGGGTTTTTCCTGTGGGGAAGGGCGATCGATTCCTGCTTTGCTCTGATGGGTTGACGGACATGGTCGATGACGACGTTATCGCGGAGGTGCTGGGGCGCGGCGACGACATCCAGACGACGGTCCGCATGCTCGTCGATGCGGCCAACGCGGCGGGCGGCCGCGACAACACGACGGTGGTTCTGGCCCAGTCCGAGTGACGGACCACTTGCGCGGCAGCGGGGAGCGCCCTCATGAGACCAGTCGGTATCCAGGTCGAGGCCCTGGAGAAGGTCTTCGAGGATCGGAAGCGCGGCCTCATTCGCGCGGTCGATGGAGTGTCCTTCTCATGCGCTCCGGGGCGGATCTTCGGCCTGCTCGGGCCTAATGGAGCCGGCAAGACAACGGCGCTGCGCATCCTGTCCACCGTCCTTCGGCCCTCGGGTGGTGTCGTGACCGTGAACGGATTCGACTCGGTCAAGGAGGCCGAGTGCGTGCGCGCGTCGATCGGGTTCCTGTCGGGCGCGACGGCGCTCTACGAGCGGTCGACCGCCCGCGAGGTCATCGGGTTTTTCGGCGAGTTGTTCGGGCTCGACCGGTCGCATGTGGCCGCCCGCATCGACGAGTTGTCCGCGTTGCTCAAGATGGACGAGTTTCTGGACCAGGCGTGCGGCAAGCTGTCGGCCGGGCAGCGGCAGAAAGTCAGTATCGCGCGCACCATCGTTCACGACCCGCCCGTGATCATCCTCGACGAGCCGACCGCGAACCTGGACGTGCTGGTCGCGCGGGAGGTCGTGCTGTTCGTCGCGGGTGAACGGGATCGCGGCAAGACCGTGCTGCTCTCCACCCACATCATGAGCGAGGTCGATCGTCTCTGCGACGACGTCGCGATCATCCACGAGGGGCGCTTGCTCCTGGTCGGGACCAAGGACGAAGTCATTGAGCGTGGTGGCGGGTCTTCCGTGGAGGACATCTTCTTTCAGCTCGTGCCCGTAGACGAAGGCACGGCCGGAGATTCGATGTGAGGCGGCGCGTGGTCATGACCATCCTGCGCCGCGAGCTGCGCGACGTGCTTCGGGATCGGCGCACGCTGTTCACGATGCTCGTGCTGCCGGTGCTGCTATATCCGGCGCTCATGCTCGGGTTCAGCAGCCTCGCCGCGAGCCGGGTGGAAGAGCTCAAGGAGCAGACCTACGCGGTCATGATTACCGTCGATGGAGAGCCGCTCGCTCGCGGACAGCTCCCCCCGAACAACAGCCTGGCAGCGAAATTGCTACGCGTGAAGCGCTTTGCCTTCACGATGGTCGCGGACCCGCGCGCAGCGGTTGAGAGCGGCGACATTTTCCTCGCGTGCGAGATCCCCGGTGACCTCGATGAGCGATTGAAGGATCGGCAGGAGGTGCGGCTGGAGCCCCTGTATCGGTCGGCTGACGAGCATTCGCGCATCGTGTGGAACGACTTCAAGGGGGCGGTCCTGTCCTATCGCACGGATCGGGTGCCCCTGGTCATCGACAATGCGAAGGGAGATCAATCGACTCCTGAGCAGAAGGGGGGGCATCTGTTCGGGGGCATGCTCACGATGATGGTCATCATGATGGCCATGACGGGAGCGTTCTACCCAGCGCTCGACATCGCCGCCGGAGAGAAGGAGCGTGGCACCCTTGAGACGCTGCTGCTGTCACCCGTGGGTCGCGTTGAACTGGTGGCGGGCAAGTACCTGACGGTCCTCGCCGTGGCGGTCTTCGCCGCCCTCATGAACCTGGGCAGCATGACGCTCACGTTTGCGGGATTCTCCAGGATGGTGCCGCAGGGCCAGGGCGGCCTGAGCTTCAGCATCTCGCCTCTGGCATTTGCCGTGATCTTCGTTGGCCTGGTGGTCATGGCGGGCCTGTTCAGTGCCATCTGTCTCGCGGTCAGCACCTTCGCGCGGACCTACAAGGAGGGTCAGGCGTACCTCACGCCTGCGCTCCTCCTCGTCATGCCCCTCGCCATGATCGGCTTGTTGCCGAACATGGAAATCGACCCGTCCCTCGCCGTCATCCCGGTCGCCAACATGGCGCTCCTGATGAAGGCCCTGTTGCTTGGCGAGTTTCCCGGGCCGGAGATCGCCATCACGCTCGTGACGTGTCTGGCGTGTGCGTTCGCGGCGCTGCTGTGGACTGCGAGCCTGTTCAACCGCGAAGAGGTCTTGTTTCGCGAAGGCAAGCAGGTGTTCGGGCTGAAGCCGCCGCCCGGCGTTCCACGTCCCGTTCGTCCGCCGGTGCAGGCCGCCGTGCTCGGTGTTCTGTTGGGTGTGGTGTGGATGGTGCACGTGGGGGGGCGCCTGCTGGATGCTCCCGCGTGGGCGCAGATTGTCATCCCTCA
>JABSRK010000398.1 GCA_013213915.1 Planctomycetota bacterium | reverse complement strand
GATCCCGGTCGAGAACGCGCATCCCAAGGTCTACTGGGCCGTCGGAAACTGCTTGACCGGCGTGATCAACGACCGCCGCAATTCCCACCGGCACTCGTACGCTCTCGCGTGGATCCGCAACGGTACCCGGCAGTACATCGGCGCCGTGAAGTCCACCTGGTACGAGCTGAACTGGAACATGGCGGACTGGTTCCTCAAGCAGCAGGGACGATGGACCTTCTCGGAGTCTCTCTTCCTCCTGCGACAGTGGTCTCGGCATCGGCTCGCGGACGGCCTGGCCACCGGTCGCGACAGACGTGGAGTCGAATTCACCGACGAGATCTTCGTCCTGTACGGCGACCCGGCGTTCGAGGCTCGAGTTGCGCCTACGCGAGCTCCCGCGCTCGAAGAGTCCCTCGACGTTGAGCCAATCAAGGGCGGGCGGCATCGCTTCACCTACACCGTGAAGGTCAACTTCGTCGGAGAGGGGCGAAAGCGCACTGCCGCACCGGACGGAGGGTGGAGGGTATTCACGTCGCTCCTCCCGTTCCAGGTGAGCAACGTGGCTGACCAGGAAACCGACTTCAAGAAGGTCGTCGTCGCCGACGAGACCCTGATCTGGGATGCTGGCAAGGGCCTCCAAGTCGGCGACGCCCGCCGCCTGACGTTCACCGCAACTCGTTCGAGGTAACGAAGATGGATCGACGAGTATTCTTGGCCGGCACTACCGCGGTCAGCGCCTGTGGTCTGCAAGTCTCGACCGCGAACGTGGCCACCCCCAACCGGGCTACCCAGCGCAACCCCATCGGCGTATCGACCTACTCATTCGTGGCGGCGCGACCCCGGCTGACGATCGCGCAGTGCATCGAGCGTGCCGCCGAATTCGGCTTCGACGGCGTCGAGGTCCTGCTTAACCAGCTGCGCGATCGCTCGGACAAGGGACTCGTCGACCTCAAGCGGCAGGCCCACTCGCTTGGCATGTGCTTGATGGGGCTGTCCACGCACCAGGGCTTCGTCTCTCCGGACGAGGCCGTGCGGCAGCGCAACATCGAGCTCACGATCGAGCAGATCCGCATCGCCGCGAAGCTGGGCATCCCCTCGATGCGTGTGAACACCGGACGCTGGGGCACGACGCGGTCGTTCAACCAGCTCATGGCCGACAAGGGAATCGAGAAGGAGCTCGAGGGCTACACCGAGGAGGATGGGTTCGGTTGGGTGATCAGCGCGTTCGAAAAGCTCGTGCCGGTCGCCGAGGAGCACGGTGTGGTGCTCGGGCTCGAGAACCACTGGGGCCTCGGCCGCACGGCCAAGGGTGTCCTGCGCATCGTCGGGGCGATCGCGTCCCCGTGGCTTCAGATTACGTTCGATACCGGCAACTTCTTCGAGCGGCGCATGGAGCAACTCGTGGAGATGGCGTCGAGCCACCACCCGATCACGCTCGTGCAGGCCAAGACGTACTACGGTGGCGGGCGCTGGTACACGCTCGACATCGACTACGAGAAGATGGCCGCTCTGCTTCGCAAGCACGGCTACCGCGGCTGGATCTCGCTGGAGTTCGAAGGTCGCGAAGACCCGATGACGGCGATCCCCAAGAGTCTCGCGCTGCTGCGCAAGCATTTCGGCGGCTGATCACGGAACCACCGCACGGCCGAGTTGCGATGAGGGGGCGGGGAAATGGTCGTCAGAACGGGCAGGTAGCCATCTCGAGTCCCGTGGATGCCGACCATCCCATGGGCTGGGACGGATCGACGACGGCCACCTGGTAGCGCGCGAAGGCGCCCGCGTTGGCCGGGTTGTTGGGGACCGTGATGGGGAAGGACACCGTCCCGGTGGCGTCACTCGTGAGGGGTGTCACGGTCCACGTCGCAGGATCAACGAGGACGACGCCACCGGCGATGGGGAGGGAAGCGCGCGATGGTCCGGACACCACGAAGGCCGGCTGGTTCGCGGGCCCGCCCGTGGACATCAGCGTCGTGGTCTGGCCGACGGTGGGCGGAGCACCGACGGAGATGGACATGTTGTTCGTCGCGCTGGCCACCCCGTATGGGTTTACGCCGCAGATGCGGGTCGTCGACGGCGCCGTGGACGCGATGTTGCCGGGGGGGTCGGCGGCCACAAAGACCATGGTGATATCGGCGCCGACAAATTGGCTGGCGTTCAGCCCCGCGGGGGCGGAGAAGCGCCAGAGGTAGCCGCCGCTGTAGGCGACCGGCAGGATCACCGACGCGGTCTGGCCGTCCCGCGTGATGGAGACGTTCGCCTCGACGGAGACCAGGGTCCGTCCGCTGTCTGCGGTCCCGTCCACGACCTGCATGCGTCGGCTTCCGGCTGCCAACTCCGCCACGCCGAGCATGGGCGGAAGGCCCTCTACGCGCACGAACGTCGGGGCTCGTGAGTCGGCGGGTCCGGTGTTGCGGTAGAGCCGGTTGGTGTAGTTGCCGGACTCGCCCTGCGCGGTGACGACGTCGTAGCGGCCGTCCTGATCGAAGTCGCCGAACGCCAGGTCGAGGGTGCTGTCCGTGAGCGTGGTGAAACCCGAGGACTGGTACACGAAGGATCCGTTAGCGAAGGTCCCCTGGTTCAGGTACAGCTTCTCGCGCGATCCGCTCAGGGACGCCACCAGAACATCGAGAAATCCGTCGTTGTTCGCGTCGATGAACGCCGCCTCGTTGTCGTCGTTTCCGTTGACGCCCGAGATGGTGTTGGTCGTCCCGGTGAACGTCAGGGTGGGACCGGTTTGCCCGGGACCGAGGTTATTACGCGCGGTCCCTTCGGAGAACCCGCTCATGGAGATGTAGAAGCCGTCTGCGTCGCCGTCGTTGTCGAGGTCGGCCCAGTCAGTCTCATAGATGCACCCACCCCCGACGGGCAGGACACTCGCGCCTGCGAACGTGAACGTCCCCGTGCCGTCGTTGAGGTAGAGGTGCTGGCCGGGCGATCGCCCGTCAATGATCACGTCCAGGTCGAGGTCGTTGTCGATGTCGATGGCCGACGCCTGCATGGCGCCGACCTTGGTGACGCCGTTCATCCGGGCGGGGCTGTCGGTGAACACGCCCGTTCCGTCGTTGATGAAGAGGCGCGGCGGGCGTCCCGGTGACGCCAG
>JABSRK010000397.1 GCA_013213915.1 Planctomycetota bacterium | reverse complement strand
CCAACATGGCGCACTTCATCAGGGACGTCCGCAAGGACCTGAAGGCGCCCACGCTCCCGTTCGTCATCGGACTCATGGGCCAGAACGGATCCAAGCCCGCCGGGGGCGCCATGCTGGAGATCCAGCAAGCCCAGCTCTCCATGGAGAAGCTCGAGGGGTTCAGGGGCAACGTGAAGGCGGTGCGCACAGACGTGCTGGTGGACAAGGCGGCCGAGAAGCTCTATCCGGAATGGCGCGACCGTTTCGAGGAGTGGAAGCTCGTGGGCGGCGACTTCCCCTACCACTACCTGGGCAGCGCCATCTGGTTCAATCGCATGGGTCGGGCCTTCGGCGAGGCCATGCTCGGCCTCATGAAGTAGAGAAGACGACTCGGGGGCAGGACTCTAGTTGCCCCCCACCATCTTCACGATCCCCAGGCTCACGCGGCCGACGACGGGCTCGCCGGCCTTCATGCTCGCCTTCTCGAACGACGCCTCTCCGGTCATCCACTGCATGGCACCGAAGTCGAACCCCTCGAACATGACGCCCTCCACCTTGATCGCCTTGCCGTCGGTCGGATGGAACTTGCTGATGGGAAGACCGAAGGCCACGGTGACCCGCTGGCCTCCCGAACGCCGCTTGCCGCTGAACACGATGGCCGGGGGCCGGGGGCGCTCCTCCCCCATCGTGCTGCGCTCGGCACTGACGCCGAGCGCCTTCAAGCGCACCACCTTGCCGTCGAGGGTGAGCTTCAACTCGGCCTTTCCGTTGGAGAACGGATCGGACGGCGCCTTGTCGTTCCACTTGGTGGAGAAGGTCCCCACGGCCGTGCCCGTGGTCTTGAAGTAAACCGGGATCTTGGGCTCGGTCCGCACCTCCAGCGGCCACTTGTCCAGCTCCCGTTCCATGACCGCGCGGCGGCGCTGAATGAACCGCTTCACCCTGGCGAAGGCCTTGGGGAAGTCCCCCTGCTGCCGGGAGATGGCCCCCTCCAGCAGCTTCTCCATGCGATCGAGATCCGCCGACATGGCTTCCTCGTCCCAATGATCCCTGAGCAAGCCGACCAGCGTCTGCAGGTACAGCTTCCGCATCTTCACGTTGGCGTAGAGGCGGATCGGTATCAGCCCGCTGCCGTGGACTGACTTGATCTTCAGCCGATACGGCGGGATCGGAAACGAGTTCGTGAACGCGTCGTCCAGACCCCACGGGATGAAGTACAGCTTGGCCTTCTTCGGATCCCGGTACATGTAGTAGTTGTTCTGGTTGTTCGCGTATCCATCCCAGAACCCCGTCAGGCTCTCCATGGCCCAGAAGCGGATGAACGTGTCCACATCGAGGACCCTGCGGAGCGCGCTGACGTCGAGCCGCTTCCTCTTGAGGATCGTGGCGATGCGCTTCAGGTGCCGCAGGTCCGTCGTCTTCGTCTTCAGCTCGAATCTCTCCAGGCGATCGACGAACAGGTCCGCCACCGTACCCTCGAACAGGTCGCCCGAACTGTCTCCAAATCTGTGAAGGAGGAACGGGGCCCGCACCGATTCCACGTGGGAGTAGATGCCCAGGTACTTACCGTTGACGGTCACCTTGGCCAGGTTGCACCGCGGCGCGATGAGGCCCGCCTCGTTGAACAGCTTGTAGCCGAGATACTGGCTGAGGAGGGACCGGTCCTGCTTGTTGTTGTTCAGGGTCAGCCGGTCCACGCCGCTGACGGGGGCGTCCTTCGCGAACCGGATCTTCAGCGACGGACGTGCCTCGTCCAGGGAACCGATGAAGCCCTTCTTGCGCACCCGGACGCTCTTGAACCTCACGCCGTCGATGACGGCGCTGCCCGTGAAGTACGTGAACGGTCGCTCCATGGGCGTCTTGCCGAGGGCCTCCACGAACGTCCGCCCCTGCCCGGAGAGCGTCCTCCAATCGGCCTCTGGAAGCTCGATGCGAACCTCGACGAGGTGCGTGGGATCGAACAGCTTCTCCGCCGTCAGCGACCCGGTCTGATCCTGCGCGGACAGCGGCATCCGCGCGACCAGTATCAACCCGATCACCGACATCCACATCGTCCTGGAGTGCATCAGTCTGATCCTCGGTGGTGGCCCATGATGCGCCGGCAGCGCCCCGGCGCGGTGCTGTTCGTACATTGAAACACCTACGGAATCCCTCGTGGGGACAGTGTACTTGCCGGGGATCAGGAACGTCCCGTCGCTGGCCGTTGGTTGCGCTATCCTGTCCCGCCGACACCGGAGGGACCGACCATGGGCCCGGAGAAGCAACAGGATTTCAACCAGGAGCAGCGCGCGGAGTTCGCGCGGCAATTTCGGCGCCACCAGCGCTTCCAGATCTTCATCCTCGTGGGCGGCATCCTCCTCTACTTCGTCCACATGGTGTACGCCCTGTCCGCGGACATCTGGGATGAGTCCTGGGGCTATGGGCTCCTCCCCCTGTTCGGCGGCGCGGCGATGTACTGGAACTCCGCGGCGAAATACAACCGCTGCCCCGCCTGCGACCACTTCTTCAACAGGGGTCTGCCGACACGCACCCGGAAGATGTGCCCAGCCTGCGGGTCCCAGCTCATCGACTGAACTCCCGGCTACCGACGTAGATACTCAACACGGTCGGCGAGAAGAACGGGTCATCCCACGGACGTTGGACCTTCGGTCTCGGCGCCGGTACCATCCGACTGTTCTCCAACCATCAAGGATGAGCCTCCCCATGCACGTGTTGATCGTCAACTTCAACCTCCAGGGAATCGACCGCTCCCAGTACGAGGAGGTCTGCAATGAGGTCGCCCCCGCATTCGGCGAGCTTCCCGGACTGATCTCAAAGCAGTGGCTCGCCGACGAGGACGGCAACACGTACGGCGGGGGGTACCGGTGGCGGGACCGGCAGGCCATGCTGGACTACAAGGCCTCCGAGATGTTCAGCGGCCTCTCCAGCAACCCCGCGTTCACCAACCTCACAGCCACCGACTTCGAGTTACTGGACGGCCCGTCCAAGGTCACCGGCATCGGGTAAGGCGCGGACATCGGTTCAGGAAACCGATGTTCCGAACCCGGAACCGGCGCGCTGCGTGCCGAAGGGGAGAAGGGCCGAGAACGTCCGAGGAACTGACGAC
>JABSRK010000396.1 GCA_013213915.1 Planctomycetota bacterium | reverse complement strand
CGCCAGGCGGCAGGCCGGTCATGCCGACGCGGGTACCGTGTTCGCAGCCGTAAACGGCAAGCGTCACGATGACTTCGAGTGCTACCTGTTCAAGTCAACCGACTACGGTGCGACCTGGGAGCGCATCAGCTCCAACATCCCCGGCAGCTGTCCCAACGTGATCAAGCAGGACCCGGCCAACAAGGACCTGTTGTTCGCCGGAACGGATCGCGGCGTCTACGTCACCACCGACGGCGGCGAGAAGTGGGAAGTGCTCGGCAAGGGTCTGCCGACGGTCTACGTCCACGACCTGGCGCTGCAGACGAAGGAGGACTTCGCCGTCATCTCTACCCATGGCCGGGGTTGCTTCGTGCTGGACATCCGAGACCTGCGCCGCGGCGAAGCCGAGGCTGAACCGGGCGACGGCACCGAGGGCGCGGACAAGGGCGCGAAGAAGTCGGGTGGCTGATCGCGGGGCTATCTCCTCCGCGAACGCAGCACCTGTCTGACCCATTCCCGAAGCTCTCGCCGCAGCGGCACGTTGCGCAGGACCCACGTGTCCGTGTGGTTGGAGAAGGGGAGTGCGCGGATCGTGAAGCGGCCGTCGGGCATGGCGGCTTGCAGGTAGCTTCGCGTCGCGTCCACCGAACCTTCGTGGCTGATCCACTGCGGCCGGTCACCGAGTCGTGCGAGCCGCTCCGCGGCCGCCGCGCGATCGTCGGCTGGGTATCCCCAGCTCCGGACGCCGTCGTAGTGACTGTGGCAGATGAACCCGCACCACAACGTCGCTACCTCGTCGTCGTGGAGACCGATGTAGTTGCACGCGATGGCGCCGCGTGAAAACCCCGCCACAAAGACCGCGGCCGGATCACCGCCGTAGCGTCGGCAGACGTCCGGGACGAGGGTCTTTAAGTACGTCACCGTGCGCGCGCGGTCGCCCCACCATTGCCGCTCGTTGCGGTCGCCGCTTGCTGCAACGTATGGCGCGCAGATCCAGATGAACCCCTCGCCGCCGCTGATCCCGTACCCCAGGCTCGAGCCATCGACTCTCCCGGTGGAGACATCGCCGAAGCGGCTTCGGTGGGGGCCGTTACCCGCGTACTCGACGATGACGGGATAGGTGCGTCCGGGCTTCCAGTCCACCGGCAGGTAGACCAGGTGGTGGACGCCGGTCCCGGCGTACGCGGCCAGGGAGCAGCGCGCCCGAGCGCCGGGCGCGGGTGGACCGGCGGTGACGACCGGAATCTTCAGGTCCACGGGGACGGCCATGAGATCGGACGGCGCCGCCGGTTCCACGGCACAGGCCGAGACCAGGAGGGCGCACATTCCGAGTTTCAAGAACGAGAACCGGCTCATCCACATGCCTTGGGGGTTAACGGAGAGGCGCCGGTGTGGTGGGATCCACCCTGTACGACCCGCCGCTTCATTCTGCCCTGCCCCGGCTAAGGATTTGCGGCTCGGAAGCAGGGTTCTCATCTCTCCGGGCACGATTTCGGGTCGTGCCTTAAGTTGTGGGCTCGTCCTTAGCCAGGAGTGATCCCCATGATGCCCAGATCCGTCGATTTCCGTGGTCGTTTCGTTCGCCTGTCCGCCGTCGCTGTCGCGGCGGTGCTCTTCTCGGGTGCCGCGGTCGCGCAAGGCAAGGCCACTCCCGTCTTCAAGGACGGTGAGTCGCAGATTGTCGAGGCGTTCAAGGATTCCAAGAAGTGGATCCAGCACGACCTCTGGGTCGAGACGACGTTCGATACGGACGGGGATGGCAAGCCCGACCGGATGCACGTCGACGTGACGCGGCCTGAGCAGACCGACACGGAGGGCTTGAAGGTCCCTGTGGTGTACGAGACGAGTCCTTATTTCTCCGGCACCGGGTCCACCGACAAAAAAAGACACTTCTGGAACCCGCGGCACGATGTGGGCGCGACGCCGCCCATGCACGAAGAGCCGCCGCAGATTCGCTACCGTCCCCGCCGTCCGTTGATGTCGCGCTCGCAGATCAGGACGTGGGTTCCCCGAGGATTCGCGGTGGTGCACTCCGCGTCACCCGGCACGGGACTCTCGCAGGGCTGTCCCACCGTGGGCGGCGACAACGAGTCCCTCGCGCCGAAGGCCGTGATCGACTGGCTCAACGGTCGCGCCAAGGGATACACCGAGGTCGATGGAACCGAGGAGGTCAAGGCGACTTGGTGCACGGGGAAGGTGGGCATGACCGGGACGTCGTACAACGGGACGCTGCCGCTGGCCGCAGCGACCACGGGTGTGGACGGCCTCGAGGCGATCATCCCCATCGCGCCGAACACGTCCTACTACCACTACTACCGCTCCAACGGCCTGGTGCGTCACCCAGGCGGCTGGATGGGGGAGGACATCGACGTCCTCTACAACTTCATCAACAGCGGCAATCCCGAGCGTCGCGAGTGGTGCAACTGCAATGTTCGTGACGAGGAGCTGGTGAAGAGCCAGGACCGGGTCACCGGCGACTACAACGACTTCTGGGCCGGACGCGACTACCTGAACGACATGGGCCCGCTGAAGGCGGCGACGCTCATGGCCCATGCGTTCAACGACTGGAACGTCGTTCCTGAGCACAGCGTCCGCATCTACGAGGAGTTGAAGAAGAAGGGCGTCCCCTGTCAGGCCTTCTTCCACCAGGGAGGGCACGGCGGGCCGCCGCCCATGAAGATGATGAACCGCTGGTTCACCCGGTATCTCCACGGGATCAAGAACGGCGTTGAGAAGGACCCCAGGGCGTGGGTCGTCCGTGAAGGTGCGCGCCGTAACGAACCGACCGCGTACGCCGAGTATCCGAATCCGGACGCGTCCGTGGTGACCCTGCGTCCCAGGAAGGGCGGCGCGGGAATGGGCGCCCTGAGTCCCCGCAAGAGGGGCACCCAGGGCAACGAGACCGTGACCGACGACGCATCCCTCAGCGGCGCCAAGCTCGCATCAGCGAAGAAGTCGCCCAATCGCTTGCTGTACGCGACGCCAGAACTCAAGAAGCCGGTCCACATCTCCGGCACCGCGCGCATGAAGATCCGCCTCGCGGCGAGCAAGCCTGCCGCCAACCTCTCGATCTGGCTCGTCTCGCTCCCGTGGGACCCGGGCGCAAGACGCAACATCAAC
>JABSRK010000395.1 GCA_013213915.1 Planctomycetota bacterium | reverse complement strand
ACAAACACTTGGCCAGGTCACTGTTAGGTAAAAGCCCAATAAAACACAGGTTAATCTTGTCAATACCGACTAAGTATAAAGCCCCAACTGCGATCATGAAAACCTGATACACAGTGATAGAGAGGGAGCCACGACCCTGCCCGACAAGAGGCCTCGCCTATCCGCGTTTTCCTATTTGACATAACATCCAATATCGGACCTTCCGGCAAATACGGGGCTTGAACTTCCTATACTCCCACGGTTTCCTATTTGACATGACATCCAATATCGGACCTTCCGGCAAATTCGGGGTTTGAACTTCCTATACTCCTCGGACGGACAGGAATTTCAAAGGCCATTCGAGACCCTTGGGCATGTCCGGTACAGGCAAAAGAGGGGAACACAGGGGCTCTCGAGAGAGGGCTGGGGTCCGTTGGCGGGCCCGAGAGGAGCACACATTGAGTCGTTGGACCTGTTACGGATTTGTGATCGCTGCACTGGTTCTGGGGGTGGAGCCCGCCGCCGGCGAGATCCTTCCGGGTGATCTCAACCTGGACGGCGAGGTCGACTACATCGATCTCGACTATCTGGATCAACATCTGACCGAGGCCCTGCCACTCGGATGTGCCACAACCCTCGCGGCGGATGTTGATCTCGACGGAAGCGTGAACGCGACGGACCAAACACTGCTCGCTTGCCATCTCGACAACGCGCCGAATCCAGTCCCGACCTGCACGCCGCTACCGTCCGGGCCTCTCTTTCCGGAAGATGTCCTTCCGAGTCCCGCGACGGAGGCGGGAAGCTCCAACGTTCGTTTCATGAGCTACAACACACTGGTTGGACCAGTCTTTGGACCAGGCAATGTGTCGCTCGTAGCGAGGAGCCTGCTCGCTGCCGACGCCCTTGACGACCATCAACCCGACGTGATCGGCCTGCAAGAGGACTTCACCGGAAACTACCTCGCCGGGTGCTTCCGCAACGTCTCCTCCCCCTGTGATTTACGCTACCTCCGCGCCCCTCGTCCGCTCGACGACAGCGATGGCCCGGGAGGAGGAGCGGCTCACCTGCATTGGGAGAACATCCTCTATCGTCCGGACCGCTTCGCTGTGTTGGACTCGGCCGCCTATGTCGTTCCGAACCTCGCCTGTGAGTGGAGCGGCTCCCAGGGACCTTCCAATCGCTACATCAACTGGGCGCGGATGCAGGATCTCCAGTCTCTGGAGACCTTCTACGTATATAACCTGCACCTCTGCCCCAACGACTCCGTGAACGTCGGGGCCAAGCGATTAGCCCATGCAGAGGCACTGATCGCGCACGTCGAGGCGCGTCTGCACCCGGACCCGGTGATCTTGCTGGGAGACTTCAACACCGGGACATCATCGAGTCCAATCGCAGTCATCAAGCAGGGAGGCTTCGTCCACACCTATCGCTCGCTTCACGCAAGCGGAGGAAATACCCGTTCTCAGAGCCTCATCGACTACATCTTCGCGCAAGAGGAGCGGGCTGAGACGTGTTCAGCGGTGGTGGACGGATTCCGCACGGACGGGACCTACGTGGCGTCGGATCACCGAGCGGTGGTCTCGCTGATTCAGTTGGTCGACAGGGATGGCGATTTCGTCGCGGAAGAACTCGACAACTGTCCCGGCGACTTCAACCCCGAACAGGAGGACCTCGACGGCGATGGCGTGGGCGACCCCTGCGATATCTGCGTCTCGGTGGCGAATCCCGATCAGGATGACGCGGACAGCGATGGCGTTGGGGATGTCTGCGACAACTGTCTATTCAACTCGAACTCGGACCAACTCGATGACGACACGGACGCGGTGGGCAATGCCTGCGACAACTGTATCTACCACGCGAACGCGACCCAGTTCGACACCGACCTGGATGGTCTGGGCAACCGTTGCGACGCGGATCTGAATCAGGACGGATTGGTCGACAGCGCAGGTGATTTTTCGCGCTTCCAAGAAGCCATGGGGAAGAGCCCCTGCGACGCCGAAGAGGCCTTTCACTGCGGGGCGGATTTCAACGATTCCGGGTCCGTCAACGTTCAGGACTTCGTCTTTTTCGTTCAGCTCTTCAACGACCCACTTGCACCGACATGCGCGTCGGAGAGCGCGCTGGCCTGCTGCGACATGACGCTCGACACGCCGACATCGTTCCTGCAGGGGACCGCGGAAGCGTGCACTCTCGACATTGCGCCCCCAGTGATCGCCGGCGTTTCGGCCTCCGCGGGTGGCTCTCCGCTGGCCACTCCGATCGTGGTTGAGGATGGGACGGAGGTTGCCTTCGTCGTCGACGCATCTGACGACGTCGAGTTGGCCGACCCCGCCTACGCGTGGAACTTCGGCGATGGGGCGACGGCGGCTCCGGGCGACGAGTCTGTCAGAGATCCCCGCGTCACGTTTAACCTTCTTCCCGGAGAGGGGACGAGCATGTTGGACGATCTCTCGGTAACCGTCTTCGATACCCAGGGCCATGCAAGCACACTCCATCTTGTACCCGTAACCGTTTCCCTCCCGCCGGCCGTGACCGTGAAGGTCAACGAGTTCCCCGTCGCTGAGTCGGTCACAGTGGGGCCAACGTGTCGCGTTTCCTTTTCCGCCAGTGCGAGCGACGAGGATGGGATTGCGCAATACCGCTGGGACTTTGGCGGCGGCGAGCCCGATTCATCGACCGCAGCGAGTGCCTCGGTCTCGTTCCCTCTCGATCCGGGTCAGACAGAAGCCGAATTCGACATCTCTCTGGTCGTCACCGATGCCGTAGGCCTCTCGACCACAACCCAGATCACCCTCACTGCCTCCAGCGATGTCGCGTACGATGCAGACGGAGATGGGATCGGAAATGACTGCGACAACTGCAGGGAAAAGGCCAATGCGAGCCAGGCCA
>JABSRK010000394.1 GCA_013213915.1 Planctomycetota bacterium | reverse complement strand
AAGGGCGAGGTCGCGTTGCCGTCGCTCACGACGGGTCCGCGGCCGCTCAACATGGCCGAGAAGGTGATCGCGAACCATCTGCTCGGGGGTCAGGGGACCGAGTATCTGCAGCCGGGCGACGCCGTCCTCGTGAACGTGGACGGCGGCTACTCCCACGAGTTCACGACTGGTCAGATTCACCACTTCCTTCAGCAGGAATGCGGCGAGGACTACACCGTCAAGGACCCGTCCAAATTCGCGGTGTTCGAGGACCACCTCATCTACGCCGATGGCGTTGCACGCATGGCGCCGTTCAGCGACAAGATCGAGCGTCTGCGTGAATTGCAGCGGGCGTTTCAGAAACACACCGGCGTCAGGGACTACAGTGCAGCGGACGGGAAGTCCCCTGGCATCTGCCACCAGGTCGCGCGCGAGGAGTTCGTCGAGCCGGGCGACTTCATCCAGGCGACAGACAGCCACACGTGCATGGGCGGCGGCAACAACGCGTTCGCGTTCGGTGTCGGGTCGACAGAGTACGCGGCGCTGATCCAATCCGGGTTCACGTTCATCCGCGTGCCGGAGTCGATTCGATTCGAACTCACGGGCACGTTGCCGGAGGATTGCACGGCGAAGGACATCATGCTGTGGATCCTCTGGCGTTTCGCCAGGGACGGGCACACCCTTGATCGGGTGATGGAGTTCGGGGGGGAGGGGCTGCGGTCCCTCGACATGGATGAGCGGGCGACCCTCGCCAACATGGCGACCCAGTGCTCGGCCAAGTCGGGGATCTGCGAGGCCGACCAGGAGACCATCCGCTGGCTGAGCCAGAGGAGGCCCGAGTTTTCGGAGGAGGCGCTACGCGAGCGGTGCGTGGTGCCCGACCCGGGCGCCGCCTACGCCGGCGGCGTTCACACCCTCGACCTTTCCGACCTCAGTCCCCTGGTGGCGACGCCGGGCGATCCGGACAAGGGCGTGCCGTCCGATCCCACCAATGGGGCGTTCGTCGAGGATGTGGGAACCGTGCGCATCGATATCGCTTATGGCGGCTCGTGCACGGCTGGCAAGGAAACGGATATGGACCTGTACGCACGGGTCCTGAAGGACGCAGTGGATGCCGACCGGAAGGTCGCCGATCACGTTGATTTCTTCATCCAGTTCGGGTCCCTTCATGTGGAGGCGTATGCCGCTTCTCGCGGTTACCGGGACCTCTTCGAGAAGGCGGGGGTAACCGTTGTCGGACCCGGATGTGGGGCGTGCATCGGGTGTGGCCCAGGCGTGAGCGCAGATCACGACCAGGTGACGGTCTCCGCCATCAACCGCAACTATCGGGGTCGCAGCGGACCCGGACGGCTGTACCTTGCGTCGCCACTTACGGTTGCGGCATCGGCCATTGCCGGACGCATCGTGGCGTATCGCCACGGCATGTTCGCGTCCGTCACGGTGTGACGTAATCGAACGTCACTTAGTGCGCTGAGTCCGGCTTCTTCCTCGCTTTCAACGAGGCCCGTCGTTAAAGTCTTTGTCGGAGGTTGGTCGCCGTCGAGAAGGATGGATGACGGTGCAGCGGTCCCTGGAAAGACCGAGCCTCGCGCGAAGATTCCTGCCAACGACGAGTACGACGCCGGCGCGGATCTGAAGAGACAAACAGCAGCACCAGCAACTGTCTGACGGCAGTCCGCGCACGCCTTGACCGACCTGCCAGTGGCAGGCGTACCTCATAGGAGAGGAAGATGGAAATCCGCTTCGAGTGCATTTTCGAGGGCAAACACCTCTTCCAGGTGATCCGTGGAGGAACCGGGACGCCGTTGTTCACGGGGACGTCGGCCCAGTGCAACCGATTCCTGGATGTCTATCAGGAGAAGGCGATGAAGGCCCGCTACCGAGATAGGAAGTCACTCAAGCGGCTGCAGCAGGAACGCGCCCTCGCGGAGGCTACCCAGACCGGGCAACAGGCCTAAACGCCTGAATACCATTAGATTTCGGGGTCGTCGTCCGCCGTGGCGCCGACCCCGTCTGCATACAATGGCCTCATGAGTGCCCCCCGCGTCGCACCCAAGCGTGCTCTCGAGATCGACAATGCCATGCGCATTGGCGAGGACATGGCGTCCGGACGGACGGAATGGCAGGGGCGGCCGTTCCACGTCGAGATCTCGACCAACAACGCGTGCAACCTCTCCTGCGTCATGTGCGAGCGTCCCGATCTCTCGTACATCAGTGGAGACCAGCTCGACGCGGTGGGTGACGTGGTGTTCCCCAACGCGTCGGTGATCACGCCGTCGGCGACCTCCGAGCCGGCCATGGGGGACTTCGACAAGATCCTCGATCACTGTGAGAAGCACGATTTGCGGCTCAACCTGATCACAAACGGGAACCTCATCACGGACCGCCACATCGATCGGTTGCGGGGGCGGATCTTCAAGGTCGACTTCTCCATCGACTCCCACATCCCTTCTGTGTACGAGCAGATCCGCGTGGGCGGACGATACGAGCGGATGCTGGTGGGTCTTCGCCGGCTGGTGAAGCTCCAGCAGGAGGAGGGGTTCATGCTGACGCTGATCGTGGTGCTGATGCGACAGAATCTGACCACCCTGGACGGGACGGTCACGTTTGCCCGCCAGGAGGGGATCGACCACGTCCGCGTCCAGAAGATGCTGCCGTTCTTCACCGAGCCCCATCGCTTCGACGTCGATGATCACTTCACGGCGGGGGAGGTGCGCCAGCACCTGGACCGCGCGCTCGCGGCGGCGAAGCGCGAGCAGGTCCATCTCGAACTGGCCCTCGATCCCGTGGAGGAGCTGACCCACGAGGAGACGCCGCAGCCCCATGTCACGCCTCCAGTCGTGGTCGACACCATGTACCAGGCGCTGATGGACCGGAACCCGGGCTTCTGCGTCCAGCTGGCCACCTACGTCCGGATCATCCCCAACGGCAACGTCTACCCCTGCTGCCGCGGATGGGACGAGCACCTCCTCATGGGGAACATCTTCAAGCAGTCGTTCGAGGAGATCTGGAACGGGGCGGCATACCAGAAGCTGCGCCAGGAGTTCCTGGCCGGTGAGCTGCGCGAGGGGTGCAAGAACTGCACCCTTTCCGGGCAGGGCACGCTTTAGGGTCGCTCCAGGCCTTCCAGGAATCCCTGAGCA
>JABSRK010000393.1 GCA_013213915.1 Planctomycetota bacterium | reverse complement strand
GCGCGGCCGGAACACGTACCTCGAGCGTCTGGAGAGACCCGAACGCCGGCGTGCTGTTGTTTCGCATGCTCAGGTGATTGAATCCACCGGTCAGGGTGCCTGTCTGGCCACCGGTGGCAGCGCTGACGTCGACCAGATTCGGTGTCATACCGGCGGGGACATCGCATGTGATCCGGGAGGAAGCCACGCGGACCACGTTCGACGCGGCGACGCCGTCGAACGCGACGCTGACCCCGGCGGCCGGGAACCACGAACCCTCGATCGTCACGTTGTAGCCGCCGTCGATCCAACCGGTATCCGGCGTGACGCCGGTCACCTCCGGAGTGGCCGGGCTCCCCGACCCGTATATGGACTGGTAACCGGCCATGTCGTCGGCATGGAGGCTGCGGAGAGCCGTGTCGCCGGCCGAGACCGAGGGATACATGGTCGCACCTGGAACGCCAGAGTGGTCCATGCCCAGCGCGTGGCCGAATTCGTGACACGCGACTCCCTCGATGTCGAACTGCCCGGGCGTCGGATTCACCGACCAGACAAAATCGAAGGTACCGTCACGGTCGTAGAACTCGATGTCGAACGCCGTCATGTTCGAACCCGAGAACCAGTACCAGCAGACGGCGAGCGCGCCGCCTCCATCACCGCCGGCATAGTAGACCGCGTTGATGCCGTCGAGCGCGACCGTGTTGACGGCCGTCGTTCCGCCGTATGAGAACGTGAAATTGCCCTGGCCCGAGATCTTCCACTCGTCCGCGCCGCTGCGTAGCGCGAGCATCTGATCGGATGCTGATCCTGCGGCGGCGTCAGCGAAATTGGGATTCACACGGTAGGCCGCCGTCGGACCCGTCCACGACTTGCCGGTGAGGTTGTACGCCAGGACCTGGGTCTCGGGCACTGCGAGGAGTCCGAAGACTGTCAGTGCACACACCGTGACGGCCATGTTGGTCGCGTGTTGCTTCATGTGGTCTCGCTCCTACAGGTTCTCGATGATCTGCTCGAGTTGCTGCTTGAACTGCAGGTACGTCGTGTCGACCAGTTCCCGGATTCGGCCGTTTACGACGGTGTACTTCCCGCGATACCAGCCATACACGTCGCACGGACTCGGGCCGTTCTTCTTGAACAGCAAGACCTGCTCGCCCACGGCAAACACGGGCGCTTCACTCGCGCGCAGCGTCACTCCACCGACAGTCCCGCCAGGAACGGTGATCACGAACGGCGGGGTCCCTTCGCCCTTGAGGTTCTCCATAGGGACGATCGTGACCTCCGTCACGATCTTGCTGCCCTTCCACCTGGATTCGACCTTGTTGACGCCGCCGACGACGACGCGATCCGCGTGCGTGCAGAGATCGGTCAGGGTGAGGGTGCGAACCTGCGCGCCGACAACTGGCACGGACAGGCCCAGACAAAGAGAGACGATGAAGATCCGCATGGTTGCGCCTTTCGGCCGAGTTTGCGTTCACCTGACGTATCGACCGACAGGGGTCCGACCATGCGCAGAATCGATAGGACATGCTCTCGCGTAAATAGACGCGCGACCGCGAGGGAATCACGAAACGTCAACGCAGCGCCATGCACAGGACGCCGAATGGGCGAATCTTCATCGCACTCTCGACAACCGCATCGCAACCGAGTCCGTGGGGACGAGTCCGGCCAGCGCCCGACGGAGCTCTGTGCGTCGGGCGGGGTCGCTCGCGAGCATCAACACCCGCCCGAGCGCATCGTCCTTGCGTGCGGCGAGCACCCACAACGCCGCCCACGCCTGCGCGTAATCCTCACGCCCGCGATCACCGTCGCGGAGATCATCCCGCAACAGGACGTCCGCCGGCGGCTCCAGCCGCCCCTCCAGCGCGAGATCACGGGCAAGAGGAAAGCGGCCGGGGACAAGTTGCTCCGCCGCCCCCGCGATGCGTCCCTGAGGCGCCTGCGCCAACATCTCAGCCAGCCCCTCCTCCAGTGACCGCGGCGGCGCCCACGCCCGTTCCCAGACGACGTGGTGGACGAGCTCGTGCTGCACGCGACGCCGCACGACCTGGTCGTCATCGTCGTCCAGCACGACGAGCAATCCCGTTCCCGGGCGGTAGATGCCGTCCGCCTCGGCGAATCGAGCGCCTCCCAGGCGCGTGTTCCAGAGCGAGTAGGTCTCACCTCTTCCGCACGCGAGAATCGTCACCGGGCGCGGCGCACTCTTTCCCGGCAAAAAACGGCGGCACGCCTCGACAAACGCCGAAGCCATGGCGAGCACTCGTTGTGCCCGCGACGCATCCAGGTCGGAACGGACCAACAGACCTGTCGCGGACGCGTCGTACAACCCGCCCGCAACTCGGAAGAGCATCAGATCCTCGACCATCCGCAACCGGCGTCCGGCCCCCCGGCACCCCCCCGCCTCGCCACCACGAACGAGGCGCGCGGCCCGCTCGGAATCTCCATTCGCCCAGGCAACGAGAGCCTGACCACCGCGATCGCCAGCCGCTGCGAAAGCCCGCTCGGCGCCCGCCAGGTCGCCAATCGACCAGAGCGCGTCGCCGAGGAGGGCCCGGGCCCGTGGCACGTCGGCAGCCACGCGCAATGGGTCGATAGCCGCGGCGGTGTTCGCCGCATCAAGCATCCGGATCGCGCCGACAAGGAACGCGACCCCAGCCGCCTCCGGGCAGCGACGTCTGACCGCCTGAGCGTCTCGCAGCGCCCCCGAGACCTCCCCCGCCACCGCACGTCGGCGGATGCCCGCCACAAGGCGAGCGTCCTCTTCGCCCAGACCGCGAACCAGATCAGCGCGCGCCACGAGATCGAGAGGGCCCTGCAGGGGGATCGCCCGTGCCGGAGGAAGCTCCGGCGACGGTCCCTGGTGCTGCGCAGTGCGAAGCCGCGAGAGCGTCCGCGACCCGAGCCACGCTTCCAACCGCGGCTCCTCCAGTCGGACGACGCCCCCAGCCGCACCCAGCAGCAGGCGCCCCTCGGAGACGGCGCCCATCCGCCAGCCCTCCCTCGGCCTGAGTTTCGATCCCTCGACGGTGACCTGCAGGCTCGACCCCGTCACCCGGACGCGCACGCCCGAGCCCCCTTTGTCGGCGGCGGCCGGGCGAGCCACCCCCGCCACTCGAACCGCCCCGGCCGGTCGAAGCCGGAACAGGACCACCTCCCCCCCCGGC
>JABSRK010000392.1 GCA_013213915.1 Planctomycetota bacterium | reverse complement strand
GGATTCGGTGGCTTCACCAATGGTGGCGGCAACGGCGCTGCGGCAACGACGGGCGACGCGACGTGGATCCACACGTTCTTCAACACCTCCAGTTGGGCAAACTCCGGAGGCGACTTCAACAACACGGCGAGCGCAACAACCACCGTCAATCAGGGAGGCCGCTACATATGGTCGAGCGCCCAGGTGCTCAGCGACGTTCAGGGTTGGTTGAACTCCCCGTCGACGAACTTCGGCTGGCTGCTGAAGGCGCCCAACTCCGTGGTGCCCGGAGCCAAACGCTTCCGCACACGGGAGAACCTGGTGGTTGGGGATCGCCCGCTCCTGGTCGTGACCTTCAGTCCTCCCGCGGGGGCAGCCATCGTCTCGAGTGGTTACGGCTGTCCCGTCTCCTCGACCGTCAGCACCGGGTTCTCCATGGCGCTCTCCACTCTTCCCGTTATCGGGAGTTCGTTCAGCGTGGTGACCGCCAACGGGCACGGGGGCGGCCTCGTCGCGTTCTACCTTGCCTCCGGTATGTCCGCGTCCCCCGTCCTCCTGCCTGGCTCGACGTGCCCCGTCTGGCTCGACGTCCCCTCCGCCCTTGCCCAGATCGCCGCGGGCGGGTCGCCCATCGGACCGCTGCCCCTCGACGCGACCGGCGGCTTCTCGCTCCTCATCAACGTGCCCAACGTCCCCTCCCTCGTCGGGGTGGAGTTTTCCGCCCAAGCGACCTCCACCGGGACGAGCGGCGTCATCACCAGCAACGCGATCTGGTTTCAGATCGGATAGGTCGGCTCCCCGGACTACCTACTTTACCGTTGAGGTCCACGCCGAATAATCGAGATCGACCGGCGGTGGCGGGTCTTTTCTGTGGTCCCCCGACTTCAGGTAGTGATCGAACCACCGCAGCGTGCGGATCAGATAGTCATACCGGTTGGTGTTCACGCGATTTCCGTGGCCCTCGCCGGGATAGCGGATGTAGCGACACGGCGTCGTGGTCGCCATCTTGACCGCGCGATAGAGCATGTGCGGCTGGCTTGGGTGCACGCGAGGATCCTTGTCTCCGCCGAGGAGAAGCAGCGGCGTCCGGCACTTGGACGCGTAGGACAACGGGCTGCGCTCAGCAAGAAACTCCCGCTGCTGCCACGGCCACTTCTCCTGGTAGTGGACGTAGTAGAACTCCCACGGAATGTCGCTCGTCATCCACTTGGTCCTGATGTCCACGAACGGGACGAAACTGACCGCCGCTGCGAACACGTCGGTGTGGCGCGTCGCGGCCCACGCGGCTGTGTAGCCGCCGTATGAGCCACCGCCGATGCCGACCCGCTCGGCGTCCACCATCCCCTTGTCGACGAAGTGCTTGACCGCGTCGATGTGGTCGTTGAACTCTCCACCCATGGGATCGCCATGGTCGGCCATCACGAACTTCACGCCGTATCCGGTACTCGCCCGGTAGTTCGGATACCACACGTAATAGCCGCGACCGGTGAGGATCTGTCCCCAGTTTCCGTATGACGTCAGCCAGCCATTCGAATGGTGTGATTCGGGGCCACCGTGCGCGACGATGACCAGCGGATGCCTGGCGCCTTCGGACCGGTTCGCCGGATGCATGAGGATGCCCTCGATCTCGAGACCATCCCGCGCCTTGAACGTCTCAACCGTCTGTTTGCCGAGAGTGACGCCCTCCAGCCAGGGATTCGAGTTCGTCATGCGCACACCGGGTCCGCTGCTCTCGAAGCGGAACAACTCCGCGGGGTGGGAGGCGCTGGATCCCGCCCCGTATCCGACGCCGTCGGAAGCCACGACGATATCCCGGCACGCGACACCGGTCGCTTGTTGCACGAAGTACCAGCTCGACCGGGCACGGTAACGAAACGTACCCACTCCCCGACTGAGGACGCCCTCGACGATGTCGTCGTCCACCCAACGGACCGTGTGGAAGGCTCCCTTGAACCCGTCATTGAAAGCGGTCACCTTGCCCGTCGGCTCGAGGAAGTAGAGCATGCCCGCGTGCGGATCACGGGGATTCTGTGCGCTGATGTAGGCGAGCCGTGAGCCATCCGGCGACCACGCAAAGGGACCAAGCTTGCCAGGGTTCTCCACGAGCTTCGTCCGCTTGCCGGACGCGACGTCGACGGCCCACAGGCGAGCGAACATGTACGCATCGTCGACGAGGTTCCTGGGCGACGCACCAATGGCAAGCTTCGAGCCGTCGCCGGCCCACTCGTAGCTGAGCACGTTCGTACCTTCGGTGAGTCGGCGCGCCGCTCCCTTGGCGACGTCCCAGATCCACAGGCTCGTGTGTGTCCAGTCCTCCTCGAACATCTGTTGGCGAAAGCCCATCTTGCGCGCCTTCGCGCGCGCCTTCGGCTGCGGGTCGGACGAAGTGAACGCGATCATGCGCCCGTCGGGACTCCACTTGTACGACCCGACTCCCCGCTGCGACCGCGTGACCCGCGCGGGCTCGCCGCCGTCGAGCGGCAGCGCGAAGACCTCGCGGTGCGGCGCATCGCGTGTGTCGAGATACGTAACGGCCGTTCCGTCCGGACGAAACGCCGCGCCGCTCACGGCGCGCTTGCCACCCATGAGGCGGCGCGCGTCAGTGGGCTTGCCGCCAGCGGGCATGACCCACAGGTGGCGGTAATGCCCACCCGGGGCATCCCCGGCCATGCGCGGCGCCGATCGGTAGAACGCCACCAGCTTTCCGTCGGGACTCACCACGGGCGTGGATACGCGCACCAGGCTCACGGTCTGGATGGGCGTGAGCGAATCCTGAGACGGAGCGACGTGGACAAGGGCCAGAAGGACGGCGAACGTGCGGGACATGAATGTGACTCCTTGTGGGGGGCGGACATCCTACTCGGCGAGCAGGATCCGAAGATCGCGGACGTTGTTGCCCGTCGGTCCCGTAACGATGGTCTGTCCGAGGGCGTCAAGAAGAGTGTGGCTGTCGGAACGCGCCGTGTACGCACCAAGATCGAGTCCCAGCGACACTGCGCGGGCGGCCGTATTCCCGTCGACCCAGCCCCCTGCCGCAGGGCTGTTCCCGTCGATGCCATCCGTTCCCGCCGACAGAACACACACCGGCTCGCCAGCGACCAGGGACGCGCACGCGAGGACAAAGGCCTGGTTGCGACCACCGATCCCCGAACCGCGCACGGGCG
>JABSRK010000391.1 GCA_013213915.1 Planctomycetota bacterium | reverse complement strand
CACCATGCTCTGGATGGAGGGTCTCCTCAGTGAAGGTCTTCCGGAGAAGTGGGCACTTTTCCTGCGTGCCGTGTCCCGCTACGCCATGCTGGAAGTTTTCCTGGTTGCACTAACCGTCCTGCTGATCAAGGAAATGCCAGGGGGAAGCCGTGTCACCCTGCAGGCAGGCTTCTACACCTTCAGCGCCTCAGTCCTGCTCAGCCTGATGACGGCACACTGGATGGAGCGTGCGGCAAAGAGTGATTAGTACAGCTGATACTTTCCGGTAAACTCAAGTCAGGAAAGTGCAGACATACTGGCAGATGCCCTCGGCCACGGAAATGGTAAACCCTGAATTTTCGGATACCTCAAAGTGCTCTCCCTGAAAATAAATCAGGGGTTCCTTGCCCCCGTCCTGGACAACCGAGCACTGACCGGCGGTTATCTCCATTCGCTCAGCACTTTCGGTCGCAAAATGATATTCACCCGGATAGATAAGCCCGAGCGTGATTTGCTCTCCATCGGCTAAAGTGAGCGAATGCGACACTACTTTGCCCTCAAAGTAGACATTGGCGATGGCTGTGGCGGAAACGTTTTCAAAGGTTGCACCCCCACCTTCCCCGGGCCACGGGAACCCTACGGCGCGAAAAGAGCATCGAAAGGCCACATCACACCGGGAAAAAATGTAAAAGGTGTGAAAAACCAATTTCCTAGGAATAGCAGTCACACCCCTTACTTTACGAAGGAGAGAAGAACCATGACTAGAACCATTACAACAGCGCTATCACTACTGGGGGCCATTACACTTGTTGGTCTATCGACCGCAATCGGCGCCGAGGAGCTGTGGGTCATCAAGGACGGCGTGCTGAACAAGGAGGCGTTGACCCCGGAAGCCACGAAGGTCACGGAGACACACGTCGGTTGTGGCGGAGAGACCGTCGACGGCCTCTATGTCGTTACGCCAACGGTGGGGGGGGTCCAGAACCTCGCGCGCTTCATGACGGCCAAGTCGGCCTTGGGCGACTGCGAGTTCAAGGTCGTTTTCTCCGCCTCCGGCGGCGGGCAGATGCGGCACTTGGCCTTTCCGTATATCAGCATCACCGATCGCGGCCGTCTCTGCTTCTGGAAGACCGGCAGCCCCGTCATTCTGAGTTCCGCGAGGACGGCCCGACCGCTGAAGGGCTTTCATGCGCCTGTCGAGAAGAACGGGTTCGACGGCAACCTCCAGTCGATGGCCGTCAAACGCATCGGCGACAAGATCTCCTGCTACTACGAAGGCAAGAAGCTGAACGAGCAGCCGATCGATCCCGACGTGAACCTCTACCTCTGGTTCGACGCGTTGTCTGTCAGCTGCAAGATCAAAAGCATCAAGCTGACCGCGGAGAAGTTCAGTGACCATCTGAAAACGCAGTTTAAGTCCGCCGGTCCCATCACGCTCCTATTCGACGGAACCGCCAGGAACCTTCCCAAGCCGGGGTACGGCAAAGCGACCCGGTATCGCCTCCCGTCACTGGCGGTCTCGAAGAAAGGTACCATCCTGGCCTTCGGCGAGGCGCGGCGCGTAACCGGGCACGACATCGGCGACATCGACGCGGTGGTGAAGCGCAGCGAGGACGATGGGAAGACCTGGAGCCCGGAAATCGTGATCTGGGACGCGCAGGCGCTCTCGGTGAACAACCCCACACCGGTCGTGGACTCGAAGAGCGGGAGGATCTGGGTCATGATGGGCCGGTTCGGACCGGGCGGCACCATGCCGGTCAATCATTTCGTCTCCTACAGCGACGACGACGGCAAGACTTGGAGCAAGCCGAGGGACATCGACCTCCGTACGAAGAGCCCGGCGGGGACGGACCCGACGCTGCCGGGCCCGGGCGGGGGAATCGTGCTGGAGCGCGGCAAGCACGCCGGCCGCTTCATCGTGCCGATCAACTACAGCAACACGGGCACCTGCTCGCCGGGCGTCGCCTACAGCGACGACCGGGGCGAGACGTGGAAGGTCGGGGGCATCTGCAGGCACGGCCAGCTCGCGGTGGAGTCCAGCGGCGTGGAGCTCTTCGACGGGTCGCTGTTGTTCAACGGTCGCACCAACGCGCGGAGCGGGGCCCGCGTCATGTCCATCCTGCCCGACGGTGGCACCGGCGACACGAAGAAGTACTGGGACGCGGAAGATCTGCCGAGGTCGAACTGCCAGGGCTCCATAGTGCGCCATTCGTGGCCCAAGGACGGCAAGCCGGGACTGATCCTCTTCTCCGGCCAGGGAGATCCGGTGGGCGGGGGATCCATCATCGGCAGCTATGACGACGGCAAGACCTGGACCTGGAAGGGGATGTTCTACGAGGGGCCGACGGTCTACCGCGACATCGCCGTGCTGGGCGACGGCCGCGTGATCGCGCTCTTCGAGAAGGACGGCAAGGACGACCTCGGCTTCGTAGTCGCCCCAGCGCCGCCGGCAGAGCCGCCGGCAACGAAACCGGCGGAGAAGCTGACGGCGAACGCGGAGGCGAAAGCAGCGGCGAACGCGGCGGCGAAAGCGGCGAAGCGGGTCGTCCACGTCGCGGTCCGCGCGGACAACGAGCATGCCGGCCTGGAGGCCGTCAAGGCGATGGACGGCAATCCCGGGACGTGTTGGCATTCCATATGGCGCGGGGCCGTGACCACCCTGCCGCACGAGTTTGTCGTCGACCTGGGCGAGCCGCGTGAGATCACCGGTTTCACGTACCAACCAAGGATCCACCCGGCCGGCAAGAGCGCCATCAAGGACTACGAGGTCTACCTGAGCGACCGGCCCGAGGCGAAGAAACCCCTTGCCGAGGGCACGCCCGTCGCCAAGGGCACGTTTGCCAAGAACCAGGGGGAGAACGTCGTGCTGTTCAAGGTGCCGGTCAAGGGCCGCTACTTCCGGCTGCGGGCGCTTTCGAATATCGACGGAGATCCCACGTGGGCGTGCATCGGCGAGCTGACCCTCCACTGCAAGGGCGTCAAGTTCCGGGCCAAGTGAGGAGAAAGACGATGAGAAGGGTAATTGTTCTTCTGTCTGTGATGGCGGTTTTGCACCCCCATCTTCCCCGGGCCACGGGAACCCTACGGACTCGCCAGCCCGCTGAAAGGCCACATCACCCCGGAGAAAAAATGTAAAAGGTGTGAAACCCAGGACAACCGATTATCCCTGACCCAATC
>JABSRK010000390.1 GCA_013213915.1 Planctomycetota bacterium | reverse complement strand
TCACCGCGCCCCTGTGACCACCCAACTGAGGCCTCAACGATCTCCTTGTCTTCTTCGGTGCGCATTGGAATTCACCCCTCCACGTTGCCCGAGATGGGTACGGGGGCTTCCTTGATGCGGGGGAGGGTGAGGTCGTTGCTTGCGAACTGGGTGGTGCGGGCGAGGTCGACGAGGTCGAGGTCGCGGGGGAGGGTGTCGCCGGGGAGCGCGAGTGGGAGGTCGAGGGTGATGGGGGGAAGCGATCGCTCGGGGGACGTGGCGATCTCCGCGACGTGAAAGTGGGTGTCGCCGCGGCGGATGGTGAGGGTGACCCGGCATTCGCGGACGCCATGGCGCTGGACGATGTCGATCGCCGCCTGGCGGGCGAGGATCGCGCCCCCGCGGTCGGGCTTGTAGAGGTCCTTGCCGGCGAAGGCGCCGCCCCCGATGGGGACCCGCGGTCCGTAGGCGTCGATGACGAGCTTCTTGCCGGAGAGCCCGTTGTCGCCGTAGGGTCCGCCTTCGATGAAATCTCCGCCATGGTTGATGGTGAACCGGGGCTGCACGTTGCGGTCGAGACCCGGAATGCGCAGGGCTTCCTCTTCCAGGGTCCGGCGGACGACTTCGGCGACGTGGCTCCAGAGCAGGGCCATGTCCTGGCGCTTTGCGTGCTGCAGCGAGACGCATACGTCGGTAACGCGGAAGCGGCGCCCGTCCGGGGATTCTTCGACGAGCACCAGGAGCTTCCCATCGGGTCCCAGGTAGAGCTTCTTGGTCGGCGGCTCGAGGCGCAGGCGCTCCAACGCGCGCGCCAGCCGGAAGGCGATCCAGTGCTCGACGGGCAGAAAGTTCGTGCCGGGCGTCGTACACGCGTAGCCGTGCACGATCACCTGGTCTTCCGAGGTGTCACGGGCAGCGGTCTCTTTCTCGCCGAGCTCTTCCAGGAAGAGGTCGGTCGTGAACTCGAGCTTCTCCGGGACCGGAGGGAAGGCCCTTCCGAAGCCTGAAGATGCATACAGACCGCGCACGATGCCCTCGACGTCGATCGATGCAGGGCCCGGACACTGGATCCGGCCATCGATGAACACGCGGTTTCTATGCACCGCGACCTCTACTGCAACCGCAGCGCGGCGGCGGCGTTGCCTGGCCTCGACCACGAGCGCATCAGCGATGGCGTCGGCGATCCGGTCAGGGTGCCCGGGGAGTACGAATTCGGCGGGACGAACGATCCAGTTGCTCATGGGTTTGCCTCTACATCGAGTTCGACCTTGTGGTCGATGAAGGGTGCGAGATCGTGGAACGAGCGGTGCGAGCCGCTCAGCGCCACGCCGAGCTGGGCTCGCTGGAGGATGGCAGAACCCTCGGGGTTCCGCGGATGGCCCACCAGGCCATCGGTGACCAGGACCGCGCGATCCACGTCCTCGGACTGCATGTGTGCGATCACGCAGTCGATGTGCGTCCCGCCCGTCGTCATGCGTACGCCGCGCGCCAGTTGTCTGAGGGTGATGTCGACCACCTCTGTCGAGAACAGGTGAACGTGCGGGTGCACGAAGCGTCGGCACGAGAGCAGCGCTGCGTAGAGCGGCGTCAGGACCGAATCCATGCTCGCACTCACATCGAGATAGACGTGGACAGGCGCGCCGGACATCCTGTGCTTCGTTATCGGGAGCGACGCTGGATGGAGCAGGGGCCGGGCGCCGAGCGCGCGCTGCACGACCGTACGCCGCGCGCGCCCGGGGATGGGTGTGACGATGGACTCCGGGACCGTCCGACTCTGGCGCCAGAGATTTCCGCTCCTGGGGTCGGCGACTTTGCCAAGCAACTCGCGCAGTTCCCTGCAGTTGCGCGCGCCGATCCGACCAAGGTCTTGCTCAACGAGGGGCCCGCCTGCCCCGCGTCCGAGACCGACGTACAGTTCTCCCGACCAGCGGTCCACGGTGTTCTTCAACTGCTGCAGCAGCACGGGGGCGCGAGACCCCAACGTCCCATCACTCGATGCCCCCTCCGTTTCCGGGCGGTGGTCCCCGAGCAGGAGCGGCTCCTCTCCGCTGTCTTGCGGGGTTTGCGTTTCCGACAGAGCCTTGCGTAGCTCGCTGTAGCTGCAGCCGTGCTCCGAGTAGAGCTTCTGGTAGAGGTCGGCGAGGGCCTCGTGTTCCTTGCCGCGGAGCGCCGGCGGAATTGCAGGGGGCGCTTCGGGGGTCCAGTCGTCCGGCGGGCGCAGGAAGCACTCGGGGAAACACGTGTCGTCATAGATCTCGCGGAAGAGGGCTGTGTATTCGGGCTGCGGCAAGAGCCGCGACAGCGTCGCGTTGATCACGGCGTCGAACACGATGTTGTCGAGCTGCGTGGGACGTGGATAGAGCCGCGTGTGCCCGAGCAACAGGTGGTGAAGCTCGTGCAGCACCAGGACGAGCAGCTTCTCGTCGGTCTCCGCGTGCTTCGCCACGAACTCGGGATTGACCAGGAGCCGTGGCTGGGCGCGGCACTCGATCGCCGCCGTCGCCACCGCGTTGGTCTCGACAATGTCGAGCACGCGCAGCAACGCGTTCGGGCAGTAGGTCCCGGACGGGAAGGTGCCGAGGATGCGGTCTGAGATGGTACGCCTCGCGGATGTCATCACTTTGACTTCCATTCGAGGGGTAGGGCCAGGACCAGGTCACGTGCGGGATCAACTCCCGAGAGCAGCGGCGGGCGGCTCAACAGGAAGGCCTTGGACGAGGACTTGGAGAGCACCGCCACCGCCAGGCGTGGGTCGTTGAAAGGCTGCTGCCGGCGCTTGATGATCCCCGCAACGCCGGATTCGAACACGGGCACCAGGGGCGGCAGCCCGCTGGTGGCGATGAACGCGTCGATCGCCGCCGCAACGGCGGTCCAGGTGCGCCGCTTGTAGGGGATGCCGAACAGCCCCCCGATCTCGCGTGTCCGGTCACGGTTGTTCGAGAGCTCTGCATAACGCGGATGGATCGTGAGGTTCACGCGCAGACGTTGGCAGTCGTCGGGAGAACGCCAGTTGAGGCGAGACTCACGACTACCTCTGCCGCCCATGTGGAGCAGGCCTTGAGCGTTGCAGCCTTGATCCTCCGTCGCGGGGAGGTCGGCGCTGTTTTGGAAGAAGGGAGGAGTCATCACCTCGCAACCTCTCCCAGGAGCCGCCGCACCGCCGACCAACTCTCGACGGCTTCATC
>JABSRK010000039.1 GCA_013213915.1 Planctomycetota bacterium | reverse complement strand
GCCCAGAAACTCCCCGGTCGCCAGACGCGGCAGATACTTGCGCTTGATCTCGTCTCTCCCCCACTTGATGAGCGGCACGGTGAAGAGAGAGTTGTGGACCGAGATCGTGACATGCGTCGACGCGTCGGCGCGGGCGATCTCCTCCAGTATGAGGCACTGCCCGACGTTGCCGACGTAGCGCCCGCCGTACTCGTCGGGGATGAGCAGGCCCAGGTAGCCCTTCTCGGACGCCTGACGGACGACGTCCCGCGGGAACTCCTGAGCCCGATCACGTTCCTGCGCGCCAGGCGCCACCACGTCGTCCGCGAACGCGCGGGCCTCGTCGCGCAGCGCCTGTTGCTCATCCGACAGCCTGAAGTCCATTCGAAGTCTAGGTCTCCGAGTAGTCGTAGAAGCCCCGCCCCGACTTACGGCCCAGGTGACCAGCCGCGACAAGCTTCCTGAGCAACGGACACGGGCGGTACCGCGGATCGCCAAAGCCGTCCACGAGAACGCCCATGATGTGAAGGCACACGTCCAGCCCGATGAAGTCAGCCAGCGTGAGCGGGCCCATGGGGTGGTTCATCCCCAGCTTCATGACCTCGTCGATCGCTTCCTTTGTCGCCACGCCCTCCATCAGGCAGAACGCGGCCTCGTTGATGAGTGGCATGAGAACGCGGTTGCTTACGAAGCCCGGGTAGTCATTCACCTCGACGGGCACCTTGCCGAGCTCTCTCGACAGGTCCATGACCTGCTGCGTCACATCGTCCGTCGTGTCGTGGCCACGAATGACCTCGATGAGCTTCATGATCGGCACCGGGTTCATGAAGTGCATGCCGATCACCGACCCGGGCCGTCCGGTCGTCGCGGCGATCTCGGTGATGGAGATGGAGGACGTGTTGGACGCGAGGATCGCACCCTCGGGCATCATGCCGTCGAGCTTCTCGAACACGTCGCGCTTGAGGTCCCGGCTCTCCGGGACCGCCTCTATGGCGATCGTCGAACCCTCAACCGCGGCCACATCCGTCGCCGTCGTGATGCGTCCGAGCACCGCCTCCGGGTCCTCCTCGAGACGGCCCTTTGCCTGTTGCCTATCGAGGTTCTTGCCGATGGTCGCGAGGGCGCGGCCGAGGAACTCCTCATTCACGTCGACGAGCGTCACCCGCCGACCGGACTGTGCGAACACATGGGCGATGCCGTTGCCCATCGTGCCGGACCCGATGACCGAAACCTGAGAGTGATTCATGGCTTCTTGACCTGGATGTTGATGTCCTTGGTGCCCATGGACTTCGCCTCGGTCGGCGGCACCTTCAGCACGATGCCCTCGACGAACCGGCTCTTGCCTACGCTCACATACAACACGAGATCAGCTGTCTTGGGGACCGCAGCGCCGGGGAACGCCGTGTCCCGGCGCTTGAGTTCGAAGGTGAGAGGGAAAGTCAGGTTCGCATGCAGCTTGGTCAGCACGGGTGGGCGGCCCGTCGGCGGGTGGCCGGCGGAGATCCACATCCACGCAGGGTCCGGCAACACGACGCCGTCACCCAATGTAACGGTGCCCGTATACACCACCTCGTTGGGATCGCCGGCCTCTTCCGTGCTGCCCGAGCCCACGTCAGCTGGGTCGAAGGGGTCTGCCGCGGCCGGCTGATCGGCGGGCGCGTGCGGGTTCGGCGCCGACGGGTCTCCGGGCCGCAGCGGCGACCGCGAGTCGTCGGGCCGCGGAGGCTCCGCAAATTGGACACTGTCGCCGCAAGCGGCCACCGCGAGCACCGCGAGCACCGCGAGCAGAGACATGAGAGCCGACCGACACCCTCGCAACGTGAGGAAGCCCATCAACACGCCTCCACGGCGAGGGACACCGCGTTCCCTCCACCCAGGCACAGCGCCGCCAGTCCGCGCTTCGCGCCCCGCGCCTGCATGCCGTGCAACAGGGTGACCAGAATGCGGGTACCGCTCGCACCGATGGGATGGCCGAGAGCGACGGCTCCCCCGTTCACATTGACGCGACCGGTGTCGGGATCGAGCTCCTTCATGACACCGAGCGCCTGCACCGAGAACGCCTCGTTCAACTCGATGAGATCGTAGTCGTCCATGGACAGGCCGAGCTTCGTGTTGAGCTTCCGCGTGGACTCCACGGGCGCCATCATCACCCATTCGGGATCCGTGCCTCCTGTGGCGTACCCGAGCACCCGTGCCATCGGCTTCAGATTCAATTCGGCGACGACCGCCTCCGACACCACCACGCACGCAGCGGCGCCGTCGTTGACACCGGGGGCGTTGCCCGCCGTGACCGTGCCGTCCTTCTTGAACGCAGGACGCAGCTCGGCAAGCACCTCCGCGCTGGTGTCGGCGCGCACCGACTCGTCCGTGTCGAAGCTGATCGGATCGCCCTTCCGCTGCGGGACCTCGATCGGCAGGATCTCGGCGTTGAACGCGCCGGAGGCCTGCGCCGCCGCCGCCTTGTGGTGGCTCTCCGCAGCGTAGACGTCCTGTTCTTCGCGCGAGATCCCGTACTTCTCGGCGACCTTCTCTCCCGTGATGCCCATGTGGAAGTCGTTGTACACGTCCCACAGACCGTCCTGAATCATGGAGTCGAGGAACTTCCCGTGGCCCAGCCGTGAACCCTCGCGTGCGTCGGGGGCGAGGTACGGCACGCGGCTCATGTTCTCCATGCCACCCGCCACGACGACGTCGTGGTCGCCGGCGCGGATGGCCTGCGCGGCGAGCGCGACGGCCTTGAGTCCTGAACCGCACACCTTGTTGATGGTCATGGCACCGGCAGCGCTCGGGATGCCGCCCCAGATCGCCGACTGGCGCGCCGGGTTCTGGCCGAGTCCGGCCGGAAGCACGCACCCCATGATGACGTCTTCTACACGCTCGGGATCAACGGCCGCGCGCGCCACCGCCTCCCGCACGACCGCCGCGCCGAGCTTTGGCGCCGGGATTCCCTTCAAGCTGCCGAGGAATCTGCCAATGGGAGTGCGGACGGCAGAGACGATGAAGGCCTCGGGCATGAGGGCGTCCTCTCGAAGGTGCTGGAAGGACCGGAGATCGGGGGCTTCAGAGTCCCAAGAACACCGGCTCTCTTCAAGCCGACGCCGCCGTGACGGAGACGCGGCCCTTGGCGCTCAAAGCCATCTCATCAAGGCGATGACAGAAGCTCCTTAAAGCATCGCTGGCGGGGATGAGCACCCGGTGGGCCCGGCTCACTTGTCGGGCTTGATCTCGGTCTTCGCGTACTCGGAGACGACCTCGACGATGGCAGCCGTGTACTCGAGCCGCTTCGCGATGTCACTGCTCGAGAAGACGTTCAGGATGTTACGCCGCAACTGCGCCGAGAATTCACCGAAGCGACCGTCCAGCTCGAGCGAGACGACGTGGTGCGGACCTTGCGCACGCGGATCGTCCGGCTGAACCTCGTACTTCTTCTCTCGCGCGAACGGCTGCGCCTCGAGAAGCTTGCCCCACAGCTTCTCCCAGCGCACCGCCGGGACCTCCCCCGTGAGGTGGCCCCGCGACCGGGACACGAGCTCGGCCGTGATCTTGCCGTCGCGGCATTTCACGCGCCGGATGTCCGCCTGGGTGTCATCGCCACCGTTCCACGTTGTCCGCATGGTGACCGTGCCGTTCTTCAGCCGCGCCGGCTCGCCCTCTTGATAGAGAACGTTGGGCGAGTTCGAACACGCACACAGGGCGAGACTCCCCAGCAGCAATACACGTCGCATCATACGTGGATCTCCCGGGCATCGAACACCGGTCCCTCGACGCAGGACTTGAGGAACCAACCTTCGCCGCGTTCGGTGTCGTCGCAGCGCTGCTCGACGACGCACGCGTTGCAGACACCGTACCCACAGGCCATCCGTTCCTCGACAGAGAGCCAGCATGGAAAGTCATGCTCCAGCGCCAGGTCGGACACCGCCCGCAACATGGGCTCAGGGCCGCAACCGTACGCCTCGATGGGCCCCAGATCCTCGAGGCGCCGTAGCAGGGCGTCCGTGACGAGGCCGGCCTCTCCGCGGCTACCGTCGTCCGTGACCTCGACGACGGTGATCCCGGCGGCGCGCGCGTCCTCCTGGATCCAGACGTCGGCGGCGGAACGTCCTGCCAGCAGCAGAACGATCCGAGACGGGTCGGTCGCTTCCGGCCCCGCGGCGAGTTCCCGCACCTGGTACGCGAACGGCGCGTTGCCGATGCCGCCGGCCATCAGCACGGGTCGTCGCCCATCGGTCGGAAACGGAAACCCGTTTCCGAGCAGGCCGCCGACGAGCAGACCGTCGCCCTCACGGAGTCCGCACATCAAGCCCGTAACGCGCCCGATGGGCTTGTAGAGGAACTCGGTGACGACCGTTCCGTCGTCACGGGTCCACACATCGGAGATGCTGAACGGACGCGGGATCAGGTGGCGCGATGGGTCCTCGAACGCGAGCATGACGAAGCGGGCGGCGCGGGCCCCCCGCGACAACGCGTCGTACGCGAGGCCAAGTCGACGAACCGACTCGGTTTCCTTGCGGTTGAACAGCACGGGCGCGGTCACGACGTCCATCAGATGGCGTTTTAGCACCTCCGGTGGACCCCCGCCATGCGCGCGAGGCCGTTGGTGGCGGCTCTTGGTATTCTGCCGTCATGCCAGCCGACCGGATACGAGCGCTCATTCGCGACGTCCCCGACTTCCCGAAGGAGGGGATCGTCTTCAAGGACATCACCCCGATCTTGCAGGACCCGGATGCGCACGCCGCCACCATCGACTGGATGGCCGAGCAGGCCCGAGACCTGGGCGCCGACCTCATCGCGGGGCCCGAGTCGCGCGGGTTCATCTACGGATCGGCCCTGGCGCTGAAGCTAGGACTGGGGTTCGTTCCGATCCGCAAGCCGGGCAAGCTGCCTTGGAAGACGCGGGCCGTGAGCTATGACCTGGAATACGGGACCGACACCGTGGAGATCCACGAGGACGCCGCGTCCCCGGGCCAGAAGGTCCTGATCGTGGACGATCTCCTCGCTACGGGCGGAACCATGGCCGCCTGCTGCGAATTGGTGGAAGGGCTCGGAGCCGAAATCGTCGGGTGCCTGTTCGTGGTCGAACTGGGCTTTCTCAACGGGCGAGAGAAGCTCGGTGGCCGCACTAACCGATCGCTGTTGACCTACGAATGATGAAAATCGCGATCCCCGTCCTGTTGCTCCTCGGCGCCACCCTGGCGGCCCAAGACCCGACCGCCGTCTCCGGCGTCGACGTTCACGTCATCACCGTGCAATTGCCCGACAGTGTCGAAGTTCCCGAGCTGCGCGCGGAGTCGGTGCTCCGCTACGGGTTGGATCCCAATGCACGAAACAGCAGCCCCCGGGAACCCGACGCGAGATGGGGCGGCTCCCCCGGCATTGAGCGGTTGGGCATCGCTCGAGATTCCCGGGACCGGCTCGTGCTGAACCACAAATTTCGCCACCGGCGCATGAGCTGGAGTTCGTCCGGACACACCGTGGACATCGCAGGGGATGTCATGGAATTCAGCGGTGCCTACTACGGCAGGCGCGCGTCCCGCTTCGGCCGCGTCTACCGTTGCCTGCTCTTCATCCCGTGGAGCACGACGCCCGACGAGCTGGAGCCGTGGGCGCCGGAGGCGTACGCCAACTGGCTCGTCCAGCACCTGCTGGATCGCGGCGGCGTCGGCTGCGCGGCGGCGTCGGCCATGCTCCACATTCCCCTCGTGCGCCTCGTCGATGCCCCTCTGCTCGCGCGCTTCCGCGAGTGGCTCGTCGAGCTGACGGAGTCCGGGCGCCACCCGGAACGAAGCAACCGGGACCGCAACTCGACGTCCCGCATGTCCCTCCGGAGTCTCATCCTGGGGCTCCGCCTCGTGGCCGGTGATCCCGACGCCGTCGAAGAAATGCGCAGCCACGAGTACGCATGGGACCTACAACCACCGCTCCATCTCGCGTTCATCCAACTGGGCGATCCGGTCCTGAAGGGCGAGGCGGGTTGGACCCTCATGTACCCCAACCGCCGTGGGAATGGCGAGTCCGAGAGAAATCCCGTTTACGCCTGGCGTCGACTCATCGTCCCCTACTTCGAGCTCGCGGAGGCCGGCGAGCTCGTAATCCCGGGGACCCCCGAGGAGCAGAAGAGGCGCCACGCCCAACTCGCCGCCTGGGTCGCCGAAGCCGATCCCACCGCGGCCCTCCTGGTCATCGCTCTGGCCGCCCTCAGCCTGTTCGGCGTCGCCTTCGCGGCGCGTCGGGTGGCGCTCAAGCTGGCGATGTAGCGACGGAAGACGCCGGGACCTCGGTCGACTACCTCTCGAGCGCGTACGCGAAATCGATCCTGCGGTTGCCGTCCGCGTCGAAGGCCGCGTACTTGCCTCCGGACCAGATCGCGGCGCCACCGTGGCGGCCCTTCTTGTCCACGGCATAGAACTTGACGTTGAAGTTGGGCTTGCCGTCCTTGCGGACGAGGTGCTTGGCACGGGTGAGACGGACGATGTTACGGGCGGCGTAGACGCACGCGTCCTTCGGGTGCATCCCCTTGCGGATGGCCTCGACGACGGAGAACGAGCCGCAGGAGATGATGTTGGCCTCGCCGCGACCCGTGGAGCCTGCGGCGCCGTGGTCACCGTCGACATAGAGCCCGGCCCCGATGATGGGGCTGTCGCCGACACGCCCCGGGATCTTCCACGAGAGGCCGGACGTCGTGGTGACGCCGGCGACGTCGCCCTCGCTGTTGACGCCGTTGCAGTTGATCGTGCCGTACGTCCCCTTGACCTTCTCGAGGTCGGGGTCGGCCCTGCCCGTGTCCTTCGGGAACCAGTCGTCTCGTTCAGACAAAGACGCCTTCCATCGCAACCAGGCCTTGCGCGCCCGCTCGGTGAGGAGGTTCTCTTCCTTGAAGCCGTGCGCCTTGGCGAAGCGCTTGGCGCCTTCCCCGACGATGAGGCAGTGGTCGGTGTAGCGCATGACGTGCAACGCGACCTTGGCGGGGTTCTTGATGTTCTCGATGCAACCGACCGCACCCGAGAGGCAGGACACGCCGTCCATGACCGAGGCGTCGAGCTGGACGACGCCTTCCTCGTTGGGCAACCCGCCGTAACCGACCGACATGTCCTTGGGGTCGTTCTCGACCAGGGTCACGCCCTCGACCACCGCGTCGACCACCGGCTTGCCCGCGATGATCCCCTCCATGGCCTTGGATGTGCAGTGCGGGTACCCGTTCGCGGACGAAACCACGCACGGGTGCGGCCGTCGCACCAGGATCTCGGGCGCCTTTGCCGAGGCGGACGCGGCGGCGGCGCCGGCGCCGATGGCAGCAGCTGAAGAGGAAAGGAAACGGCGGCGGTTGATACGAGACATGAGGACTCCTCCTGGGGTGGCGAGGGGGCGATTGTAGACGCGAAGTGGGGACAGCGTTTCAATCCCCCCGTGCGAACCCTGGTGAGCATCTCCATGCTGGCGGCGGCGGTCCTCGCACAGGATCAGGCGCTGCGCTCGTTCCTCGTCGGGCCAGACGGCCCGGCGATGGCGTGGCTGGCCATGCAGGACCTCACCGGAGAGCCCCGCACGTTCGACGAAGCCCGGGACGCGACGACGCTCGCTGCCGGCTATCACGTCGTCGACCTGGTCGGTACTACACCACCCGTGCGCTACGTCGCCATGGTGCCGCGGGCGCCGGCGCCGACGGGCGGAAGGCCGCTCCTGGTCGCGTACTCACGGGCCCCGAACCCACCCGACGAGCTTCCCGTACGCGCGGCCTACGGCGGCTTTCTGGACGCCGGGTACACGCTACTGGTTCCGACGCGGCCCGGCAGCATGGGGCTGTCGAACGAGCCAACGAATCCGGAGCGCAACGCGTGGAGCAGTCGCGGGCGAAAGCTCATGCCCAGACTCGTCGCCGATCTGGCTCTGCGCACGCCCCTGGACCGCGAACGCGTCGTCGTCCTGGGACGCTGGACGGACCGCCCAGCCCGGCTGTCCCAACCAGCTTGGCCGACCTGCGATGCCACCCCGTTCGCCGCGTGCTGGCTGGTGCTCCCCGGCGGCTCCTCGGCCCCCACACCGGACGACGCGGGCCGCTGGCAAGGCCGGACCGCGGTCTTTCATCGTTCGCGACACAACCCGGATGCGACCACGTTGGTTGCCCGCCGCCTCGCATCGTTGGAACCACCCATCGACGTGCGAACGATCATCGATCCGAACCTCGACTGGGCAAGGCAAGTCGTCATCGCCCGGGACGTCATCGGACCAACCGCTGGCCGTCTGACGCGCTCACCCGAACCCGACGTCCTGGGATTTCGCCCCGGGAGGCCGTACGCACCCGGTCACGAGTGGATCACCGCACCCGCCGCCAACGGTGTTCGCCTGATCGCCCGGCGCACCCCGGGCAGCATCGCATTGACCACGCCGGATTCGCCGCAAGGCACGCTGTTTCCCCTCGAGATCTGGTTCGCATCCGACCCGGGCGATGTCCGGGTGACGTTCAACCAACGGCCGGTGTGGGGTGGCGCGGTGCCCCACGACGTACACACGGCGCTACGCTGCCTGCGCCACCACGCGCAAACGGGGAGGAAGACGATCCGTGTCCTGACGCTCCGCCCCTAGGGGGTCAGAGGATCTTCTTGCCGTGCGCCGAGAGGACCAGCTCCACACCGAGCTCCGCCGTCGCGTTGCGGACGTCCTCCACCGGGTTCACCTCCATGAGGTCCATGGCGATCATCCGACCCGAATCGTGGGCCATCTCGCAGATGAGGTGGGACTCGCGGTAGGTCAAGCCGCCCATCACGGGCGTACCGACGCCGGGGGCCACGCGGCAATCGACGCCGTCCATGTCGAATGACAGGTGGAAGCCAGCGGTGCCCTTGCCAGCCAGTTCCATCGCCGTCTCCATGACGCGACGCGTACCGAGCTCGTCCACCTCGCGCATCGTGAACACGTGGCAACCCGAGCCATGAACCAGATCGCGCTCCGTCGGGTCGACGCTGCGAATACCAATGAACACGACGTTCTCGGGCTTCACCTTGGGAGGTGGACCCAGGATGCCGGTGAGCTCCTCCGGTCCGCGCCCGAGAATGCACGCCACGGGCATCCCGTGGATGTTGCCCGACGGCGAGGTCTCCGGGGTGTTCATGTCCGTATGGGCATCGACCCAGATCACGCCGATGTTCTCGCCCCGCTGAGCCGCGCAGGCGCTCGTCCCGCTGATGCTGCCGATGGCGGCGCTGTGGTCGCCGCCCAGCACCACCATTCCGGCGCCGTCGGCCATCTCCCGTTGCACCGTCTCGGCGACCTCCCCGCACACCCCCTCGATCTCATGGAGAAATCGCGCGCTGGGATCGCCCGGATCGCGGCTCTGGGGCGTGGGGACGGACACGTTGCCCAGGTCCCTGACGTCGTGACCCAAAGACCGCAATCCGTTGTTGAGCCCGGCGACGCGCAGGGCGCTGGGGCCCATGTCCACGCCGCGGTGGTTCCCGCCGAGGTCGATCGGCACGCCGAGGATCTTGAGCAATCTGGGGGTCATGAAGCCGATCCTACGGCGTCTTGGGGAAAGGACACGGGACCGCGAGTCTGTACTCCAGACAGGACGATTCCGACCGTCCGGGATCCATCCAGCGAGATCACCATAAGTCATTTATTTTAATAAGTTTACGGCCAATGATCAAGGACCTTCTGAGCCCTGGCACGGCCGCTGCAACTGGGAAGGGAGTCCTGCGGCGAACCCGTTCCGTGGCGAGCGCCGTGTATCGCACGTACATGCACCGGCCCAGGGGCCCATCGAGCAGCCCGGACGTTGACGATTGCGCCCTGAGGCGCGATCCTTTTCGTCCCGGTTCGCGGGCGAGGGGCCCCCTGTTAGAACCCCCCTGTCGCCCCGCAACGTCAGTTTAGAAGACCCTGGATAGCCATGATCAGAGCCGAGAATCTCGTGCAGGACTACGGCGCCGTCCGCGCCCTCGCGGACGTGTCGTTCCATATCCCGCGCGGGCAGGTGGTCGGACTCGTCGGACCCAACGGCGCCGGCAAGACGACCGCCATGAAAATCCTTACGGGGTACCTCGCCCCGACCTCGGGTCGCGCGCACATCGCCGGTCACGACGTCTGCGCGCAACGCCTCGCCGCGCAACGCCACATCGGGTACCTGCCCGAGAACGCGCCGATCTACAAGGACATGCTCGTCCAGGACTACCTGACCTGGATGGCGAAGCTCCGCGAGATCCCCGCGACCGAACGCATGGGCCGCCTGTCAACCGTCGTCTGGGCGTGCGGCCTGGAAGACGCCTTGACCAAGCCGGTCGGTCACCTGTCGAAGGGGTTTCGCCAGCGCACCGGTCTCGCGCAAGCGATGCTCCATGATCCTGACATCCTCATCCTGGATGAGCCCACGTCCGGACTCGACCCAAATCAGATCCTCGACATCCGCGAGATGATCCGGGGGCTGGGAGAAGAGAAGACCGTCATTCTCTCGACACACATCCTGTCGGAAGTGGAAGCGACGTGTGACCGCGTGCTGATGGTGGTCGCCGGGCAGCTCCACGTGGATGAGACGCTCGAGTCGTTTCGGCGCGGACACGGGATCCTGCTACGGGTGCTCGGGCAGATGGAGGGCGTGGCGGATGCGGTCCAGGGTCTCGACGGCGTCAACGCCGTCGACGCCGTCGAGGACGACGCCGACAGCACGTCCGTCCGGCTGCACACGGACGCCCGTCCCGGCCTGCTCACCGAGCTCGGCAACCTTGCCCGTGACAAGGGCTGGACCGTCACCGAGCTCACCCGTGTGCACCACGACCTCGAGGACATCTTCAAGAAGCTGAAGACGCCGTCTCAGGAGCTGGTGACATGAGCCGCGCCCTCGCTGTCGCCGGTCGGGAATTCAAGGCATCCTTGACGTCGCCTTTGGGCTACGTCTTCCTGTTGCTGTTCGTCCTCGCCACGCTGCTCGTGTTCTTCTTCTTCGAAGGGTTCTTCGGCGCCAACCAGGCTACGGCCCGCGGGCTGTTCCGCTGGCTCCCGCCCCTGCTGCTGTTCGTGACCCCCGCCCTGACCATGCGCCTGTGGGCAGACGAGCGGAAGATGGGGACGTACGAGCTCCTCGCGACCCTGCCCATCCCCCCCTGGCAGCTCGTCTGTGGCAAGTTCCTCGCCGCGTTCGGCCTCCTCGCCTTCGCGCTCGTGCTGACGCTGGGCGCTCCGATAGTGGCGGAGATCTACGGCGACCTGGACTGGGGCCCGGTCGTGGGCGGATACGTCGGCGCGCTGCTGCTCGGATCGGCCTACCTGGCCATCGGCCTCGTCTGCTCGCTGCTGGTGCAGGAGCAACTCCTCGCCCTCTTCCTCGGTTTCCTCCTGTGCGGGGCGACCCTGCTCCCGGATGTCGCCCTGCGCGCAGGGTGGGTCGGCGACTCCCTCGCCGAGTTCTGCGCGAGCATCGGCTTCTGGGCGCGCTTCGCCAGCATCGAACGAGGCGTCCTGGACCTGCGTGACCTGGTGTTCTACCTGTCGGCCACCGGCTTCTTTCTGTACCTGAACGTCGCGCTCGTGCGCTGGCGCCGCTTCACCACCTGATGCGGGAGAGCACGATGGACTTCAAGACAAAGAACGCGTTCAGCATCCTCTTGGGCGTCCTGCTGCTCCTCGTGAACCTGGTCCTGTTCAACGTCCTGCTCAGCCGCGCCGGTGTCCGCATGCGGGCAGACCTGACGGAGGGCAACGCGTACACCCTCAGCGACGTGACGCGGCGGTTCCTCAAGAAGCTGGACCGGCCCGCCGAGATCATCTTCTACTACTCGTCCCCTGATTCCATGCCGGCCATGATCCGGCCCATCGTCGATCCTCTGAAGGACGCGATCGCCGAGCTTGCCGTCGAGAGCGACGGCAAGGTGCGCGCCCGGTTCGTCACCCTCGATACGAAGGGCAAGAAGGCACAGGACGCAGCGGCGGACGCGTACGGTGTGCGGTCCCTCAGCATCCCCGTCAGCACGGCGACCGAGCAGGCGTACAAGAACGTCTACTTCTCCGTCGTCGTCGCGTCCGGCGATCGCTACGAACACATCGCGCTCTCACGAACGTGTCCGCTCATCCGCATCGTCGAGGACTTCAACACGTTCGGCATCAAGCTGGAGTTGACTGACCCTGAATACGTGCTCGCAAAGACGCTCCGCAAGGTCGTCCAGACCTACGGCTCGGTCGCCGGCGCGATCATCGCCCAGGACCTGAACGTCAAGCTGACGGCGTATCTGTCCGACAAGGAGACCCTCCCCCAGGACATGCAGGGACTGTCGGACACCATCCAGGAGGTGCGCGACGAGCTCGACAAGGACGCGAAGGGACGCTTCAGCATCGCATTCGTCGACCCGTGGCAGGGCCTGAAGTCGATGGACGAGAAGCAACGCGCGGCCGAGGCGCTCTACAGCGCCACCGGGGTCCGTCCGATCCGTGGCGCCACCGCCGACTTCTACGCGTGGCTGCTGATCGACACCGGTGACAGCAGGGAGTTCATCGAGCTGTACAAGCCCGGATCGACCATTGGTCAAGCCGACCTGAAGACGGCCGTCGAGGGCTCGCTCAAGCGCGTCGTCCCCGGGTTCCTCAAGACGGTCGGCATCGTCTCTCCGACGCCGCCGCAGCCGATGATGAACCCCATGATGCAGCAGCAGCGTCCGCCCGATCCGTTCGCGGTGACGCGCGAGTTCCTCGGCGAGGCGTTTCAGGTCACCCAGGTGACGCTCGCGAGCGGAATCGAACGCGCCGTGGATATCCTCCTCGTGCTACAGCCGGGAGACCTGACAGACAAGGAGCTGTACGAGCTCGACCAGTTCGTCATGCGCGGCGGTCGCATTGTCGTCTGCGGCGGCGGCTTCCACGGCGATCTCGCGGCACGCGGGCAGATCCGCGTCCAGCAGGGCGGCGGCTTCCTCTTCCGCGACTGGCTGCGCCACTTCGGTATCGAGGTCCGCGCCGAGATGGTGCTCGACAGCGCTTCGGACGTGTTTGCATTCCCCGTCGTCGACGACTCGACCTTCCCCCCTCGATACACGGTCGTCCAGGTGAAGTACCCCTTCTTCCTCACGATTGACCAGGAGCGCATGTCCCGGGAGCACCCGATCACCGCGTTCCAGCAGTCGGCGACGATGTTGTGGGCGTGCCCCGTCGGACTCGAGAACGTGCCGGAGGGGGCTTCGGGAACGATTCTGCTACGCACGACCGGCGAAGCGTCGGTGACCCGGTCTCCCGATCTCGTCGGGCAGATCCTCGACATCGGCTACGACCCCGGGCTGGGCCCCATGGGTCGTGCGGGATCGGTCCTCCGCGCGATCTGGGGCGAGGTCGACCACGCCGTGCAGAGGGAGGGGACCTTCCCACCAACGTACCTGGCTGGGAAACTCGACTGGGTGCTGGACATCCAGACAGAGCAACACGGACTCGCCGCCGCGGTGACCGGTGAATTCACCTCGTACTTCGCGGACAAGGCCATCCCGGGGACGGAGACTCCCGACCCCCAACCCCCGGACAAACCGGGCGAAGAGAAGCCGGACAAACCGGAGGAGAAGCGACGCCAGACGGCGCCGCTGGAAAAGAGCAGTCGCCCGAGTTCGATCGTCGTGTTCGGCGACTCCGACGCGTTCTCGTGGCTCGCGTTCCGCAGCTACAGCCTCGATGAGCGCACGTGGGAAGAGAACATGTCGCTGCTCCGCAAGGCGCTCGAGTGGAGTAGTGACGACGAACTCGCCGCGATCCGCGGACAGCGCGCCGAACACCGGCCGCTGACAGAACTCGATGGACTCGATCCCGACGAACGCGCCGCCAGCGTCTCCAAGGCCCAGTGGCTGACGTTCACCGTCACGGGCGGCTTCATCCTGCTGATCGCCAGTTGCTGGTGGATGTGGCGCCAGGCGCGTCGTCCCATCACCCTGATCTCCAGGACCGTGGCGCGAGCACCCCAGACAGGCGACCCGGCGGGAGGAACGTCATGAGCCGCTTCCACATCGTTCTGGCGGCCCTCGCCGTGATCCAGGTTGTCCTGGTGTTCGTCATCGGGGGGAATGACGCGGTCACCGACGATGTCGGGCTGGATGGTCATCGTCCGATGCCGGACCTCGCCGCCGTGGACCTTGGCCAGATCGTCGTCGCAAGCAAGGACGGCAAGACGGTGGACGTCAAGCGCGCCGGCGATGCTTGGGTGCTGGCGAATCGGGGCGACTACCCCGTGCGCGCGACGCAGGTGGAATCAACCACCAAGGCGCTGCGCAAGCTGTACGCCATCCGCAAGCTCGCAACGGACGCGACGCGGTACCACGACCTGGAGGTCGCGCCCGACAACTTCCACCTCCGTATCACCGTGAAGAACAAGGACGGAGAGACCGTCGACGACTTCTACCTGGGTGAGCAGGGCTCGGCGGACAAGCTCGTCTACCGGCGGGTCGATGACGAGCAAGCCTGGGCGGCGACGGGTCCTGATTCGTGGGACTTCGACGCCTCGACGTCATCCTGGATCGACACCCAGTACACCGACATCCCGAAGGACGACCTTCGCAGGGTCGAGATCAAGCGGAAGGACGATAGCCTCGTCCTGATCGCCAAGGTCACCAAGAAGACTGAGCCCCCCAAGCCAGGAGAGACAGAGACCGAGACGCCCAAGGTGACGGAGACGGTGACCTGGGTGGCGCTGGTCGATGGCAAGGAGACGCCGGCGGATGAGTCCAAGGTCTCGTCATTGCTCGGCAGCATCACGTCTCTCAACCTCGCCGAACCGGTCGGCAAGGAGTTGAAGCCCGAGTACGGCTTCGACAATCCCACGGCCACGGCGACCCTCACCATGAAGGACGACTCGGTCCACACCCTTCAGGTCGGCAAGAAGCGCGAAGGCGAAGACAACGACTGGTACTTCAAGTCGTCGACCTCCCCGTTCGTCGTCACCCTCCGCGACTACACCATCACCGATTACTTCCTGAAGAAGGTCGCCGACGTCCTGAAGGTGGAGGAGAAGAAGGACGACGCCAAGACCCCGGACAAGGACGGCGGCAAGAAGTAGATCCACTGCAGGGGTCCGGGTGCCCGACAAAGAGGCCCGGGACGCCCATTCCGGGCAAGGCAGACCGAGCCAAAGCAGGGACTCTCGCTGATCCCCCTTTGCCCACTTATTGGTCCGCCGGCGCTCCATGAGGCGGCGAGCATCCCGCCCCGGCCGGCTTGGTGGCGACAAAGAACACAAAACCCCGCCGCACAGATCGAAAGTCCTATAAATATATTTATGTCAATGACTTAAATGCAATCCATGGCGCCTGCCTGAGCACCGACTTATCCCCAATGCTTCACGTAACCCCTTGATCTTCGGACCTGGAAGCCACCATCATCCGGTCGAGGGGAGGGCGGTAAAGAGCATGAGGACCCTGGTCGTCACTGAGAAGAAGTCGGTCGCCGACGACTTCGCCAAGGTGCTGGGAGGCTTCAAGAAGAAGGCCTCATCCTACGAGCGCGACGACATGGTCATCGCGTGGGCGTCCGGTCACCTCCTCGAGTTGCAAGACCCGGCGGAGTACGACGAAAAGTGGAAACACTGGGCGCTTGGCACCCTTCCCATCCTTCCGGATCAATTCCGGCGCGTTCCCCGAGAGGGGCAGGGGCGCACCAAGGACCTCCTGAAGGGCCTCGTCAATCTGATGAAGGCCAAGGACGTCAAGCGCATCATCAACGCCTGCGACGCCGGCCGCGAAGGGGAGTTGATCTTCAACCTCGTCCTCGACCACGCGGGACTCGGCATGGAGAACCCGAAGGCGCGGAAGAAACACGTCGAACGCCTCTGGCTCCAGTCCATGACCGCCAATGCCATCAAGTCTGCATTCGACGGGCTTAAGGAGGCCGACGACTACAAGCCGCTCCGGCTCGCTGCGTACGCTCGAGACGAGGCGGACTGGCTCGTGGGCATGAACGGCACCCGTGCGTTCAGCAAGAAGTTCATGGGGCGCGCGAAGAGCTTCTTCGCCGTTGGCCGGGTCAAGACACCCACCCTGGCGTTCCTGGTCGATCGCGAACGCGACATCGACCGATTCGTACCGGTCCCCTACTTCCAGGTGGACGCGGACTTCCATACAGGGTCCGGCGTCTACTCCGCTCGCTGGTCAGGCGTCGATGGCAAGGGCAAGAAAACCGACCGCCTGGCCGACAAGGCGAAGGCCGACGCGATCGTCGCCAGGGTGGCGGGCCAGGCCGGCACGGCCACCGACCAGACGACCAGGCGCACCGAACGCCCTCCGCAACTATTCGACCTGACCACGATCCAGCGCGAGGCGTCCAACCGGTTCGGGTACACCCTCGACCGGACCTTGCGCATCGTTCAGGGACTCTACGAGGCGAAGAAGGCCGTCACCTACCCGCGTACGTCGAGCCGCTACCTTCCGGAGGACTACGCCTCCGAGATCCCCAAGATCGTGACGTCGCTGCGGGGCGGCGAGCTCGGTCACATCGCCAATCGGGCGCTCGCCGAAGCGGGAGGCTCGGTCGAACACCTCAAGCCGGTCCAACACAACCGCGTGTTCAACGACGCCAAGGTCTCCGACCACTTCGCCCTGATCCCGACCGGCGAGAACCCCAAGAGCCTCCGCGACGACGAGGCCAAGATCTACGAGCTCATCCTTCGCCGTTTCCTCGCCGTGTTCCTCGCCGCCGCCGAGTGGGAAGTGGTGGCGCGCGAGACCGTGGTGCTCGAAGAGACCTTCGTGACCCCGTCTTCCCGCCGCCTGAAGAAGCCCGGCTGGCGCGCCGTCGAGCCGAGGCCCGATCACAAGGACCTGCCTGCTCTGAAGGAGGACGGTGCGGTCACGACCAAGGAAGTCGAGCTTCTGGAGAAGGAGACCCAGCCCAAGTCGCGCTACACCGACGGCTCCCTCGTGAAGGCCATGGAGACGGCGGGCAAGGACGCCTCTCCGCGAGAGGGCGAAGATCTGCTCGACGACGAGATCC
>JABSRK010000389.1 GCA_013213915.1 Planctomycetota bacterium | reverse complement strand
GGCCAAGGTGAGCAGTCCCATGATCCGTTTTCTCATGAATCACCCCTGTGCTGGTGTGTGCGGATGCAGAGACCACGAGGATAACAGGAGCAGGCGCCCCACGTCGCCGGCTCACTCTCGACAAGGCAAACAACAAGGGGCGCCCCAAAGGACGCCCCTGCGTTTGACCCGGACAGGACCTGAGTCCTGTTTCAGGGATGATCCCCGCCGGTGGGAACGGCGGTCACTGACGCTCGTAAAGCCAGACGAAGGCCTGGCGCTGCCGGGTGGGGACCAGGGTGTTGATCTCGCGGTTGAGCCGGGAGGGCGCCGCCGCGAGCTCCCGCTGCTTCTTCCGGTGCTTCTTCCTGATCTCCGACGCCTTGGTGCGCATCTCTTCACTCTTGGGGTCCATGCCCTTGGTGCTGGCAGCGATCTCGTCGGTGATGCCCCTGAAGAACGCTGTCTGAGCCTTACGCGCGATCGCCAGTTGGTCGCGCAGGCCATCCAATCTGGCCTTCTCGTCATCAGTCAAAGCGCGGGACTCGGGTGTCCACATGGAGTATCCGCCCACGATCAGATCCAGGTCACCGTCGCCGTCATGGTCGACAGCGTCCACGTACAGGCCCGCGTCCGGGCGTGTGGGAGCGCTGTGGCCCTTCTTGCTCGGGGGGATCAAGACCTGGAGCGCCCCAAAGGAGGGCGCGCCCGCCTTGCCCTCGTTGATGCACAGGTAGGCAGCACCGCCAGCTCCGTCGCCGAAGGAATCACCGAAGCTGCCGGTGATGATGTCCTGGTCTCCGTCCCCATCCCAGTCCACCAGGCGCGGCGCCGTCATCTTTCCCTTGACGGCGAAAGGCTCGGCGCCAGCCATGACCGGGATGTTCTTACCGGTGAACCGAGGCTTGGCGTTGGTGCCCTCGTTCATCTGACGATACAGATGGCCGTTCTCATAACTGCCGAGGAGCAGGTCGAGGTCGCCGTCGCCGTCCCAGTCGAAGGCCAGGGCGGAGATGCAGCGTTCCTTGGGCGGGTTGTCGGTCCCCAGGGCGCGACCGGTGGTCTGGTGCGCGCGATCCTCGTAGTTCCAGAAGCTGGAGATCAGCACCCGCTTGCCCGCCGCATCCATCACGTGCGCCGGCTTGCCGTAGCCGTCGGCGCTGCCGTATGCGATGTGCGGTGAACCATCGAAGGTAGCCGCGAGGATGTCGGTGTGACCGTCGCCGTTGAAGTCCACAAACTGTGAACCCATGCCGATGCATCACCAGTTGTGGAACTTGATGGCTTCGCCGCTGCGATCCTTCAAGGGCCGTTCACGACCGAAGGCCGGGGCACCGTCGTCGCCGGTCTCACATCTCGCGACGGTCAATTTCCCCATCAAGTCGCCGATCACCACGTCGCCCATGCCGTCGCCGTCCACATCCTGGATGACGGGTGACGGGTAGAGGCGTCGCCCACCCAGAAAGGCATCACCGGCCTTTAAGCGATAAGGCGCGGCGAACTTTGGGCCATCCGCTTGGTGGATGGTCGGACTGAGGAAGGACGCCCATGCCAAGGAGGCCAAGGTGAGCAGTCCCATGATCCGTGTTCTCATGATTCACCCCTGTGCTGGTGTGTGCGGTCGCAGAGGCCACGAGGATAACAGGAGCAAGCGCTCCACGTCTCCGGCGCGCTCTCGATACGACAAACAACGAGGGGCGCCCCGAAGGACGCCCCCGCGTTTGACCCCGACGGGATTTGAACCCGTGTTACCAGGATGAAAACCTGGTGTCCTGGACCTGGCTAGACGACGGGGCCCGTCGGCGGAAAGAGTAGCAACGGATCGGCCGGAAGCAACGCAGCGACAGAGAGACCGGGTCTCGGCCCTGGTATCCTGCCGGCATGAACGACGGATGGGCGGCGCTGGCGCTTCTGACCATCGTGGTGCTGGGTTTCATCACCGTGATGGAGCGCTTCGACCTCGGCGCGGGGGCGTTGCTCCTGCTGATGCTGGTCGCGCCGTTCGCCATCCTCGTGGTGTTCATGACCCGCGGCGGGCTCAGGACGACGCGGGGGTGGGACCGGCCCAAGGGTGCCGACGAGGGGGTCGGCAGCGAACCTGATTGACCAGCCCGGTCGCGGCGTGATCACGGCGGCCTGCTAACCTGCTCCCTATGGGGAAGAAGAAACGCAACCGCGACCAGCGCCGCCAGGATCCCACGCCGGAACCCGTCGCCGATTCCACCTCACCCCAGCCCGCCAAGACCGGTATGCCGAAGTGGCTGATCCCGGTCGCCGTGCTGGCCATCGGGGCCACCGCCTTCATCGTGTACACGAACCAGGGCGGTGACGGCATCACCCTCGATTACGAGGTCCTCGGGGAGTTCAAGCACCAGTCCGAAAAGGCGTACACCCAGGGGCTCGAGTTCCACAAGGGGTTCCTGTTCGAGGGGACGGGATTCGAAAAGGAATCCGACTGGCGCATCGTCAATCTGCAGACGGGCAAGGTCTGCTACCGCTACGGCATCTCGTCCGATCTGTTCGGCGAAGGCATCACCATCCTGGACGGCGTGCTCTACCAGGTCACGTGGCGCAACAAGGTCGCGTTCATGTACGACCTGTCCGGCCTCCGGCTGGACGACAAGGACCCCAAGACCGTCACGGCAGAGGACTTCAAGGACCTGCGCGCCACACGCAAGAGCAAACAGTTCAAGTACGAAGGTGAGGGCTGGGGGCTGACCAACGACGGCACCCACCTGATCATGTCGTCCGGCAGCGCCGACGGGAAGATCGTCTACCGCGACAAGAACTTCGACATCGTCAAGACCATCGTCGTCACCGACGACGACGACCCGGTCAACAACCTCAACGAGCTCGAGTATCACGACGGCCACATCTGGGCGAACATCTACCAGACCGACTTCATCGTGAAGATCGACGCCGAGACCGGGGAGGTGGTCGGCAAGGCGGACCTGGCCGGGATCCTCCCCGCGGGCACCGCACTCAAACCAGACGAAGTGCTGAACGGCATCGCCCGCGACCCCGCCAGCGGCAAGATCTACGTCACCGGAAAGAACTGGCCGACGCTGTTCGAGGTCCGCTTCACGAGCAAGCAGTGATCACCCGGACTTGCTGACCCAGGTACGTCAGTGCCCCGCTCCCCGATTCAACGCCTACTGCACGGTCAACTGCACCGCCTGTGACAACGA
>JABSRK010000388.1 GCA_013213915.1 Planctomycetota bacterium | reverse complement strand
CGTGGACGATCCGACCAAGAAGCCGAGCCGCGACCTCGGGCTCGAGGCCCTCGTGGAGTGCCTCGAAGGCAAGCGGGTGGTCCACCATCACACCCATCGCCACGACGACGTCATGACCGTGATCCGTCTGTCCAAGGAGTTCGGTTTCCGCGTGGTGCTGCACCACGTGAGCGACGCGTGGCATGTGGCCAACCAGATCAGCGCCGCCAAGGTCCCCTGTTCGATCATCGTCATCGACAGCCCGGGCGGCAAGATCGAGGCGAAGGACATCGACTGGGCCAACGGCGCCGCGCTGGAGAAGGCGGGTGTCCTCACCGGATTTCATACCGACGACGGCATCACCGATTCTCGGTTCTTCCTGCGCTCCGCGGCGTTGTCGGTGCGCGCCGGCATGTCGCGCAAGGCGGCGTTGTACGGGATGACCCTGGCCGGTGCCCGGATGCTCGACCTGGATGATCGCACGGGATCCTTGAAGGCCGGCAAGGACGCCGACTTCGTCGTGTACTCGGGCGATCCCCTGTCCGTCTACACCAAGGCGCTGCAAACGTGGGTGGAGGGGGTGAAGGTCTTCGACCGCTCCGATCCCAAGGACCGGCTGTATGCGGTGGGCGGACGAGGCGCCAGTGAAGGCCAGGCGTTCACTCTCTGCCATTGCTTCGGACACGCGGGAGACGACCGATGAGAGCGCTGCTCGCACTGCTTCTTCTCGCCACGGCTGCGCCGTCCCAGATCGCGATCAAGGCGGACATGATCCACACCGTCGCGGGCAAGCCCATCGCCGACGGCGTCGTCATCGTGCGGGACGGACGGATCGCCGCGGTTGGAGCGGCATCCGCGATTCAGGTGCCCGACGGATTCGAGATCCTCAACGCGAAGGTCTGCATTCCGGGTCTCATCGACGCCCACACGGTGGTCGGCCTGGCCGGGTACCTGAATCAGGACCAGGATCAGGATCAGCTCGACGGGACCAACCCCATCCAGCCCGAGCTGCGTGCCATCGACGCCTACAACGCCAAGGAGCGGCTGGTGGATTTCGTCCGCAGCCTCGGCGTCACCACCATGCACACGGGTCATGCGCCGGGCGCGCTGATCTCGGGCCAGACCATGATCGTGAAGACCGCGGGGGCGACGGCCGAGGACGCCGTCCGCAAGCCCTTCGCCATGGTCGCCTGCACGCTCGGTGAATCCGCTCAGGGCAAGGCCGGCAAGTCCCCCGGTTCCCGCGGCAAGGTCGTCGCCATGCTGCGCGCCCAGTTCTTGAAGGCTCAGCGCTACGCCGCCGACAAGAAGGAAGGCAAGGACACCCCGCGGGATCTCGGGCTCGACGCCCTCGCCGACGTCCTCGCCGGCGAGGTGCCGCTCCTGGTCACCGTCAACCGCGCCACCGACATCATGACGGCGCTGCGGATCAAGCAGGAGTTCGGCCTGAACATGGTCCTGGACGGCGCAGCGGACGCCCACATGGTACTGGACGACATCAAGGCTGCGCAGGTCTCCGTCATCGTCCACGCGCCCCTGGTGCGCGCCCGCGGGGAACGGGAGAACGCCACGTTCGAGCTCGCCGCCAAGCTGCATCAAGCCAAGATCCCCTTCGCCTTCCAGTCCGGGTACGAGTCGTACGTACCCAAGACACGCATCGTCCTGTTCGAAGCCGCCATCGCGGCGGCGTTTGGTCTCGGATTCGACGCGACCCTCCACGCCCTGACCAAGGGCGCCGCCGAGATCCTCGGCATCGCGGACCGCGTCGGCACCATCGAGGTGGGCAAGGACGCGGACCTGGCGCTGTATGACGGCGATCCCTTCGAGTACACCACCCACTGCGTCGGGGTGCTCATCGACGGCAAGGTGGTCTCCAAGACGCAACGCTGATCGGCCAGTCAGGACCATGGATCATCGAGGACAAGAGACATGCAAGCCAACATGAAGCACGCCCTGTTCGTCTTCGCCGTCGCGGTGCTGTGTCCGATCGCTTGCGGCCAGACCAACTGGCCGGCGTTTCGCGGGGCGGGCGCGCTCGGTGTGGCCGACAACGCCGCTCTGCCCGATCGATGGTCGGACACCAAGAACGTGCTCTGGAAACGCGACGTGCCGGGACGCGGTTGGTCGTCCCCCGTCGTCTGGGGCAATCGCCTGTTCCTCACCACCGTCGTCAATGAAGGCAAGACAGAAGCCGTCAAGCGTGGGCTGTACTTCGGCGGCGAACGACGTGACGCACCCACCACCACACACGCGTGGAAGACCCTCTGCCTGGACCTGAACACGGGCAAGACCCTGTGGGAACGCGAGGCTCACAAGGGCAGGCCGTCTCATGGCCATCACGTGAAGAGCAGCTACGCGTCCGAAACCCCCGTCACCGACGGCAAGCGGGTCTACGCGTTCTTCGGCAACGTCGGCGTGTTCTGCTACACGCTCGAGGGCGATCCGGTCTGGCAGCACGAGCTGAAAGCGAACAAGACGCGATACAGCTGGGGCACCGCCGCGTCACCGGTGCTGCACAAAGACCGCCTCTACATCGTCAGCGACAATGATGAGCAGTCCTTCCTTCTGGCGCTGGATGCAGCCACTGGGAAACAGGTGTGGCGGGTGAGTCGCCCAGAGAAGAGCAACTGGTCCACCCCCTACGTCTGGCAGAACAAGCTACGCACCGAGATCATCACACCAGGCTCGGGAAGGTGTCGGTCCTATGGGCTGGACGGCAAGCTGCTGTACGAATGGGACGGCTGTTCGAGCATCACCATCGCGACGCCGTATTCCAAGTTCGGTCTGCTCTACGTCAGCTCGGGCTACGTGGGCGATCGCCGCAAGCCCATCTACGCCATCCGTCCTGGGGCTTCCGGCGACATTTCCTTCAAGGACGACGAGACCAGCAACGAACACATTGCCTGGTGTCAGAAGCGCGCCGCGCCCTACAACCCGACCACCCTCGTTTACGGCGACCTGCTCTACGTCCTCCTCGACCGCGGCATCATGGCCTGCTACGAGGCCAAAACCGGGGAGCAGGTCTACCGTCGCCAGCGCCTCAAGGGCGGACGCGCCTTCACCTCATCCCCCTGGGCGTCCAACGGCAAGATCTTCTGCCTCAACGAATACGGCCAGACCTACATCATCAAGGCCGGCCGCACGTTCGAGCTCCTGCACACCAATTCCCTCGAAGACGACGAACTGTGCATGGCCACCCCGGCG
>JABSRK010000387.1 GCA_013213915.1 Planctomycetota bacterium | reverse complement strand
TTGCTGGTCGCGCGGGACGAATTGGGCGTGCGGCCTCTGTTCGTCGTCGAGGACGCGTCGTCGGTTGTGTGCGCCAGCGAGGTGCTCGCCTTGCGGTCCGCGACCAAACGGAATCGACGCGACGCCGAGGCCTGGGGCCATCTGCTTGCGTTCCAGTTCTGGCCGCGGGACCGCACGCCGTGGCGCGGCGTGCGGCCGGTGCCGCCGGGAACATGGCGTCGCTATCAACGGATTGACGGGGAACTGGTCTTCGAGGCCGGTGCCGTCCAGTACGCGGGTGGCGAGGACGACCTCGCCTCTGCGCTCGAGACCGCCTTCACGTTGCAGAAAGAGAGCCGACTCCGGACGGGGATCACCCTCTCGGGTGGGATGGACTCGTCAGCCGTCGCTGGAGGGCTGTCGCGTGCAGGAGGGGCCGTAGAGGTCGCCGCCACCGGGTGGTTCCCTGGGGCACCCTCCGCCATGGACGAGCGTCCTTGGGCGCGGGCGGTGGCTGACGAGCTCCACATGCCGCTCGTGGAAGTGCCAATCACACCGGATGCCTACCTCGAAGCGTGGCCACGTGTGCTCCAGGCCATGGGCGGGCCGCTCGCGGGGCCAGGCGCCGCGAGCCAGTGGCTCGTGTGCCGGGCGTTGGCCGATGAGGGTGTCGGGGTCGTGTTCTCGGGTCAGGGTGGGGACGAGCTATTCGGTGGCTACGAGCGTCACCGGTTGCTTCTGCAGCGTGACCTCGGACAGAGGCTAGAACCGGCTCCAGGCTACGAGCGGTTGTTGTCGCCGGACGCGGCCGACCCGGTCGCGGCGGTGCTGTTTCGCGGGGCTCGGCTGCTGTCGCTAGTGGAGCCTGAACTCCTCTCGCACGTCCTGTCGGCTCGCCGGGCGCTTCCGGAACCGACCCCCCCACTCGCTGATCGAGTGCTGGAATACGAGATCACGTCGCTGCTGCCTGGGCTCCTGGCCGTGGATGACCGGACGGCGGCGGCGTTCGGCATGGAGGGACGAGTGCCGCTGCTCGACCCTGTGGTTGCACGGTTGGCGCGTAGGATCCCGCTGGCAGAGAAGAGCCCGCCAGACGCTCCGCGCCGCACTTTCCGTGATGCATGCGTTGCCTTCCTCCCCAATGCGGTCCGTGACCGACGGGATAAGATGGGCTTTCCCGTGCCGCTCGACGCCTGGCTCGATGGGCCATGGCGCGCCCTGCGCCACGATCATCCGGGGCTGCCGCTGCTCGAAGAGGCGGGGTTCCGTCCACAAGCTCGCGAGGCCCTTGCGAACGGATCGCTGCGCGGACGCGATGCGTGGTTCCTGCTGTCCGTGGCCTGGGCACTGCACCTCGCGCGGTCGCCCACGGTGGTGACGGAGGCGACCGGTTGACCACGCGGCAGCAGCTCCTCGGGCTCACGATCGCCGTCGTCTTTGCGACCTTCTTGACCGGGTGGCCTGGCCTTGGGAACGAGTTTATCAACTTCGATGACCCGGACGTCGTCATCAACAATCCGCGGTTGGACAAGCCGAGCATCGTCGACGCCGTGGATGTCTTCTTCGAGGTCCGCGACCACGCATACCTGCCGCTGTACTACCTGGCGCTGATGCCGGAAGCGTCGGTCGGGAAGGACCCGGGGGGATTCCACACAGCCTCGCTGATCTGGCATGCCCTGTGTGGTGTCCTGGTCCTCGGCTTCGTACACGCGCTGACAGGCAGGGTGTTTCTCGCGGGCGCGGCGGCGCTCCTCTACGTCTGCCACCCTGTTGCGGTGGAGTCGGTGGCGTGGGTGTCCGGGCGCAAGGACCAGGTCAGCCTCGCCATGCTCCTTGCCGGGCTCACCGTGTGGATAGGGTGGTTGCGTCGGGGCGGTCGTGGCCGTCTCGCGGGCGCGGCGACGCTCCTGTTCCTCGGCTGCTTCGCCAAGGGGACCGTCGTCGTTTTCCCGCTGCTGGCGGGGATGATCTGGATGAAGGAGCGCTCCCGGGACGCCCCTGGCCTGTCCCCTAGACCCGTGGTCGGGGCGTTGGCCCTGCTGGCGGCGCTGGCCGCGGTACCCACGGGGGTCCACCTCTGGGTCGCGCTCTCCGAGGGCGCGGCTGGCACGGGTGCGACTCACGATGCTGCGGAGGGGGTCGGGTTGTTCCTGACGGCTTTGTCAGGGTACGCGCAGCACCTCGCCGTCCCCGTGCGCCTGTCGATCCACTATTACCTGCCGCCGGGGGACGCGTTTGGCATGGGTCACGTGACGGGGCTGATCGTCATGGTGCTGCTCGCGGCAGGCCTGTGGGCGAGCCTGGTCGGCAGGGGGGGCGTGGTGGCGTTCGCACTCGGTTGGGTGTTGGTGTCGCTCCTGCCCTTCAACAACGTGTTCCCCCGGACGTCCGTCGCCATGGCGGACCGCTACCTTGCGGTAGGCCTGCCGGCGGTTGCGTTACTCGTGGCGGGTTTACTCGACCGTATGCATGGGTGGGGGCGGGTAGCCGCGCTGGTCAGCATCTGCGCCGTGACCGGGTGGCTGACCTGGGAGCGAACGGGCGAGTTTCACGACGGTGAGACCGTCTTCCGTCGAGCGATGGAGATCGAGACGGATGATCCCGTTCCCCCCGCCATGGTCGCGGAGGCGCTCCTCGCACGGCGTGATGTTCTCGATAGTCGTCCGGATGCCATCGCGCTCATGGGCCGCTCCCTCGTCCTCGCCGAGCGGACGGGCGACCCTGTGCGCATCATGCGTGCGCGCATGCGACTCGCGGACACCCAGCTTCGTGGCGGGGAGTTTGCGGAGGCACAGGGTCGGTTCGAGAAGGCCAGGGATGCCTTCGACGAGGCCCCCGAGCGTTTTCACGCCCTCGGGGTCGAGCCGCTCGTCCTCGACCACAATCTTGCGCAGTGCCTCATTGGGCGTGGCCTGATCCATGACGGCAAGGCCATGCTGCTGCGGATCCTGGACGTAGACAAGAACCACGCGCAAGCGCGCCTGAGCTACTCCGGCCTCGAGATGCGGCAGGGCTACGTCGATCTGCAACGATACGAGGAAGCCGCGTTGCGCAACCGCGCGCGGGGTCGGGTCGAGCGCGGTCTCGAAGCGCTTGGTGCATTGGCGAAGGAGATGGCGATGGGAGGCCACGCCGGAGTGCGCGCTGAGTTGGAGCCGGAGGTTCTGCGGCAGCTCGGCGAAGCGACTCTCGGTGCGGACTGGCGAGACGGCAACCTCTC